>JAKISR010000046.1 GCA_021648465.1 Sulfurimonas sp.
AGACCAAGAAAATCTCTCAATTGGAGAACTCCAAATGAAGTTTTTTATGGATTAGAAGCAGCAGCTTAAGGAAAAAATGATATGATTTTTTAACTTGAAAGTTGCACTTCAGATTTAAATGTTGGCACTTAATGTATTGTTTATAAATACCATAACAACTTTGCCACTAAATTCTTCTAGATTATAGAGTGATTGTTTATTATCTATAGTAGTTTTTATATTTGGATCAAAAAGTAAAGCATTAACACTTTTTCCAACCTCAATACAACCAGCTTTTCTGCCTATACAATTGGCACTATTTTTTACTGTTAATTTTATCAATTCACTCATATTTATAATTTTTGATTTTACAAGTTTGGTATAGTAAAGTGAGAGTGCATGTGATATAGCCTCACAACCATAAGCTGAATCAAAAAAAGCAACCTCTTTGTTTACTGGAGAATTTGGTTGATGAAGGGTTGTTAAGATATCTATTTGAGAATTCCTTAGTGCATCTTGTAAAAGTTTCATATCACTTTTACTTGACAATGGTGGATCAAGTTTAGCAGTTGTATTGAAATTTTCGCAAGCTTCATCAGAGTTTACTAAATGATGGATAGACACTTCACACATAACATCAACACCATCTTTTTTTGCTTGAGTAATGAGATAAATAGAGCGAGGCGATGTAATTGATTTAAAAAGAATTTTGATTTTAAAATGTCTTGCAATCTCTATCATACGAGAAACATGAAGCACCTCACTTAAGTCTGGAATCCCTGCAAGTCCAAGTTTTGAACTTATATCTCCTTCCAACATCACTCCACTATTTATAAGTGAATTGTCTTCTGCTTTACAAAAAAGTGTAGTATTATACATCTGACAATATTGAGCAATTTTAATAACTACATCATTTTTAGCTATGGTACTCATATATGGTGCTACTGCTCCCTTTTTTAGTAAAATTGCTATATTACTTAGTGTTGTGTCCTCTTTTAAAGTATTTAACATCAAATCAACTTTTGCTCCATTTAAGTTATGCAGTCCATTTTTAGCAAACTCTAAAACTATTTCACTATCTATTGCCGGTGAACTATCTGCATTTAAAATAACATGCCCTACTCCACCTAATAATGCTTCATCTGAAATAATTTTAATATTTTTTGAGTTTAAAACTTTATCTTGAAGTCTTACATTAGTATCTACTAAGAGTGGCATAAAGTAAGCTCCTTTAGCATCTATAATCTTATCATCTTCTAAAAGAGTTCCTATCTCTGTAACAATTCCATCTTTTATACGAATATCAGCTTTTTTTTCTCCATTTACATCACATAATATTGCGTTTGAAATTACCATATCTAAATACCTTTATTATATTTTTGATATTATAGTCTCTTAAGACTTATAAACATAAAGTATTAATAGTTTTTTTGCTACTCTTTTATATATAAATTATAAACTATGGATACAATTATTATATGAAAATACTTGTTAGTGCATTAGAACACTCAGCCAATATACATTTAAAATCATTAAAAAAAGAATTAAGTGACACAATAGAGTTTGTAGGTATATTTGATAGTGATTTAGGTGATAGTATTGTTGACTTAAGAAGTCTTGCTATCATGGGTTTTGTTGATGCTATTAAAAAAATAATTTTTTTCATAAAACTTAATTCACAAATGGCAGATATGGCAAAAGATGTAGATAAAGTTTTACTTATTGACTCATCAGGTTTTAATCTTCCACTAGCTAAAAAAATAAAAAAGAGATACCCAAATAAAGAGATAATTTACTATATTTTACCTCAAGCATGGGCTTGGAAACCAAAAAGAATTCCTGTACTTGAAAAAACAATAAATCATTTAGCCTCTATACTACCATTTGAGAAAGATTACTACTCAAAAAATGCACCAATAACTTATGTTGGACACCCTTTACTAGATATTATTACAGAGTATAAAAACAAATTAAATTTTGATGTTAAAAATATTGCTTTTATGCCTGGAAGCAGAAAAGGTGAAATTAAAAAGCTAATGCCTATCTTCATAGAGCTTGAAAAAAGACTTAATATTCAAGCAACTATTATTATTCCTAAACATTTTACTAAAGAAGAAGTAAATGAACTTTATGGTAATCTAACAAGTTTTAAAATAGCCCATGATGCGTATAAAACACTATTAAATGCTGATTTTGCATTTATTTGTAGTGGAACTGCCACTTTGGAAGCTTCTTTGATTGGAGTGCCATTTATTCTTACTTATATAGCTAAACCACTTGATTATTTTATTGCAAGTAGACTTATAAAATTAAGCCATATAGGATTAAGTAATATCATGTTTAGTAAATTTAATGATAGAAAGTTACATCCTGAGTTTATTCAAGATGATGTAACAGTAAAAAATCTTCTTAAATCTTACAATGAGTATGATAGAGATAAATTTTTAAATGACTCAAAATCATTAAGAGCATATTTAAAACATGGTAGTTCTAAAACAGTAGCATCAATAATCGAGGATAAAAATGAAAATTAATTTTATAGACTTAAAAGCACAGTATAAAAAGTATAAAACTGAAATTGATAAGGAAGTTTTAGAAGTTTTTTCAACAGCACAATTTATAGGTGGGGAAAAATTAAACTCTTTAGAGAGTAATTTAGCAAAATATACTGGATCTAAACATGCTATTGGATGTAGTAGTGGAACGGATGCATTATTATTATCTTTAATGGCTTTAGATATCAAAGTAGGTGATGAGATTATTACTACCCCTTTTACATTTATCTCAACTGCTGAAGTGATTGCATTTTTAGGTGCTAAAGCTGTTTTTGTAGATATTGAAAAGGATACTTATAATATAGATCCATCAAAAATTAAAAATGTTATTACAAATAAAACAAAAGTTATTATGCCCGTTTCATTATATGGTCAATGTGCAAATATGGATGCCATAAACGAGTTAGCAAAAGAGTTTAATCTTGAAGTTATAGAAGATGCTTGTCAAAGTTTTGGTGCAACATATAATGGAAAAAAATCCTGTAATCTCTCAACTATAGGATGCACAAGTTTTTTCCCATCAAAACCTTTAGGTGCTTATGGAGATGGTGGAGCAATTTTTACAGATGATGATGAGTTAGCAACTAAAATAAGAATGCTTTTAAACCATGGTCAAAATGAAAGATATAAACATAAATACATAGGAATAAATGGTCGCCTTGATGCAATACAAGCTGCTATTTTGAATGTAAAGCTAAAATATTTTGATAAAGAAGTTGAACTTAGAAGTCAAATAGGTTCAAGATACAGTGACCTTTTAGAAGATGCAAATGTTATAACTCCAAAAATTTCAGAATCAAACACTAGTGTATATGCTCAGTACTCTATAAGAGTTGAAAATAGAGAAGCTGTAATTGAAAAACTTACTGAGTTAGAGATTCCAACTGCTGTTCACTACCCTGTTCCTCTACATTTACAAGAAGCTTTTAAAAATTTAGGTTATACAGAAGGGGATTTTCCTATAAGTGAGAAAATATCTTCACAAATTATGTCACTTCCTATGAGTCCATATCTAACAGAGAATGAACAAGATTTTATAGTTGATGCACTTAAGGGTTAATATTTGAAAAAAATTGTAATAGCTGGGCTTGGTATAATGGGGAAAAATCATTATAACACTCTTAAAAATATAGACAATATTGAAATTGTTGGGCTTTGTGATATAGTAAATGATTGTAAATATAAAGAACCTTTTTTTACTAATATTGATAAAATGCTTGAGGAAACTAAACCTGATGCCATCATAATTGCAACTCCAACATATTTGCATAAAGAAATAGCCTTAAACTGTGCTGCTCGTAAAATTCATATGTTTATTGAAAAACCTGCAGCTTCTGGTGTCCTAGATGCTAAAGAGATATTAAAAGCCATAGAGACAAATGGTGTTAAAAGCTGCGTAGGACATATTGAAAGATATAATCCTGTAGTAAAATCTCTTATAAATGAGATAGCAGATCATGAGATATTATCTATATCTATAACCAGAAGTGGTGCTTTTCCTGAGCGTATTGCAGATGTAGGAATTTTAACTGATTTATCTGTACATGATAGTGATCTTATTAGATTTATAACTAAAAAAAATATAGTAAAAAGTGCTGTATTTAAATCCCAAAAAATCCATAAAACTCACGAAGATAATGCAATTTTAGCATTTGAGCTTGAAGGTGAGATAGTTGGTGATATAACAACAAACTGGTTGACCCCATATAGAAAAAGAAGTATAGCTGTGGCTTGTAGAGTTGATGAAGATAGTAAAATAAAATATTTTGAAGCAGATTTACTATCTCAAAGTTTAAAAGAGCGTATAAATATAAACACTTCTTCGCATATAACTAAAAACTGTTTTGTTCAAAGAAGCAATGCTCTTCTTGATGAGCTTAAAGCATTTATACATTACTTAAATACTAATGATATAGGCTCACTTGCTTCTGTAGAAGATAGCATAATTACATTAGAAATTGCGAGTAAATAATGAGTCATAATAATATTCATAAAACAGCTATTATAGAAGATGGTGCAAAAATAGCTTCAGATGTAATTATTGGTCCATTTTGTTATATTGCTAAAGATGTAATACTAAAATCTGGTTGTAAACTTGAGTCAAATGTAATATTAAAAGGTAAATTAAAAATTGATAAAGATGTTCGAATTTTTAGTTTTTGTACCATAGGATGTGAAAAATCAAATATTGAGATTGGCACTAAAACACATATAAGAGAATTTTGTCAAATAGGTACTCAAGAGAGTAAAAATAAAAATAAAAAAATTACTATTGGCTCTAATAATTTTTTAATGGGATATGTTCAAATTCTAAATGGAGTTAAAATGGGTGAATATTGCATCCTTACTAATGCTGTAAAACTATATGAAAATGTAAAATGTAATGAAAAAGTTATAATTGGTGGACTTAGCACAATAGAAGCAAACAATACTATAGGGACAGGTGTTATGATTGGTGGAGCTTCTGTTATAAATCATGATATCCCTCCTTTTACACTTGCAGAGGGTAATAAAGCCTCAGTAAAAGGTTTAAACCTAATTGGTCTTAGAAGAATATTAGAAAATAAAAAAAATATAGAAGAGATAAAAATTATTTATAAGAAAGTTTTGGGTGATGGCATAGATAAGAAATTAGCAAAAGAAATTTCACAAAATCATAAAAATGAGTATGCAAGAGAGTTCGCCGCGTTTATTGCTTCTAGCAATATGTAAGATTTGTGTCTCTTGCTTAAATACTATTTAAATGAAATAAAAACTCTTCTGGTCCTATAAATCCTACAATTGTTTTTGATTTTATTATTTTAGTATTTTTATTAAAAAAGAGTAAAGCTGGTGGACCAAAAACACCATATTTTTTAGTTAATTTCTTTACTTCATCTGTATTATCTGTAACATCAGCTTTAATCAAAACAAATTCTCTTAATTTAGCTTTTACTTCCTCATCAGAAAATGTAATCTCATCTAACTCTTTACATGCAGAACACCATTTAGCAGTAAAGTCTAACATTATTTTTTTACCACTGTTTTTAGCTAGTATATTATCAAGTTGCTCAATTGAAGTTATTTTTTTAAAGTCAAGATGTGGTGAAGCTTGATTTTTTGTTACTTGAGTATTTTTTAATGACAAAAAATTTAACGGCTGTGTCATACTGTTTGAATTACCTAAAACACCAATAAGAAGAGCTACGGAATAAGTTAATAGCACTATCGCAATAGTTTTTCTAATAACATGTGACTTACTATCAAAATAAATTAAGTATATTGCAAACCCTATTCCAAGTACTGCGTATAAAGATATAGTTATATAACTATCAACTATACGCTCTAACATCCAAATGGCAACTCCAAGCATCGTAACACCAAATATTGCACTTATCATATTCATCCATGCACCAGGTTTTGGCATAAATTTACCAGCACTAACTCCAACAGCAATGAGTGGAATTCCCATACCGATACTCATAAAGAACAAAGCACTACCACCAAGTATAGCATCTCCCGTTTGCCCTATATAAACTAATGCTCCAGCTAATGGAGCAGCTACACAAGGACCAACGATAAGAGCTGATAAAAATCCCATAATTGCAACACCAACATATCCACCACGATTAGAAGCTAAATTCATTTTTGCAACTAATTTATCTGGAAATTTTAACTCATAAAAACCAAACATACTCATAGCTAGTGCTACAAAAACTCCAGCAAAAGAGTATATTACCCATGGAGTTTGAAGTGCTGCTTGTAGATTTGCGCCAAAAAGACCTGCTAAAATACCAGCAATAGTATATGCTACTGCCATTGCTAAAACATATACAAGTGAGAGCATAAATGCTTTTTTTGTACTTATCCCTCTACCTTGAGATATGATAATACCTGAAATAATTGGTACCATAGGAAAGACACAAGGGGTAAGTGAGAGAAGAAGTCCAAAACCAAAAAATGTTAAAATAACCATAAGTATACTATCAGATTTAATACTATCTGCAATAGAGTCACTTTGAGAAAGTTCACCTTCAGATGATTTATTTTGAAGTTTAGAAGACTCTTTTGAGACTATAAGCTTTGAACTATCAATATCAATATTAAAAATTTCACTTAATGGTTGATAACATAAACCTTGTTTAGAACAACCTTGATATGATACTTCAAAGTCAATTGATTGAGTACCGGTTACGCCAACATCTTTTTTTAAATCAACTACAAAAACAGGAGAATCAAGATAAACCATATCACCATCATGATCACCTGATTTGGGTGTTGTAAAATTTAAAACAGATATTTCTTTTTTATTTTTAACTTTAAATTTTATAGAATTAACATATATATAAATATCTTTAGCTGTCTCTATCCTCACTTCTATCTGCATTTTTTCATTTAGCATGACACTAGGTTTAAATGCTTCTTCAGGCAACAAGAATTTTGATTGTGCACCAAAAAGTACAATGGTTGAAATTAGGAGTAAAAATATTTTATTCATTATAAATCTTTATAGTTATCTTTTATAAGTTAATTATAACAAAGAAGGATTACAGAACTGTTAACTATAATCTTTTAGCATTTTTTCCATTTCTGTAGCTGGCATAGGTCTTGCATAAAAATATCCTTGAATATTTTCACATCCATTTTCTACTAAAAAATCTTTTTGCTCTTTTGTTTCAACACCTTCTGCTATTATACTTAATCGTAAACTTTTACTTAATGCTATAACAGCTCTAGTAATTCCAACATCTTCTTCATTATCAGGAATATCTTGCACAAAAGATTTATCAATTTTTAGCTTACTAATAGGAAGTTGCTTCAAATATAACAGAGATGAATATCCTGTTCCAAAATCATCAATAGCTAATTTAATACCTAGCTCATTTAAGGCTTGTAATACTTTAATTGCATTTTCAGGTTTATTCATAATTTCACCTTCAGTAATTTCAAACTCAAGCCATTCAGGCTTATATTCAATCTCTTTTATCATTTTCTCTATTATTGAAATAAAATCATATTCATGAATCTGCTTCATTGCAAGATTAAGTGCTAATACACCAGGGTTTAATCCTTGGCTATACCATAATTTTACCTGTTTCATAGATTCTTTCATTACCCATCTATCTAATTCAATAATTAACCCTGTTTCATTAGCAATAGGAATAAATTTATCTGGATATATTAATTCACCATTTGAATGTTGCCACCTAACTAACGCTTCCATTCCAACAAGTTTATTAGTTTTTGCATTAATTTGAGGTTGAAAATATACAACAAATTCTTCATCTTTTAGTGCTTTTCTAATACTTGATTCCATTATAACTTTTTGATATGCTAATTCTGTCATATCACTAGAGTAGTATTGAAAATTATTTTTACCTTCATCTTTTGCTTTATACATTGCTGCATCCGCATATTTTAATAGGTTGTCTGCATTAGTATCATCTTTTGGATATAAACTAATCCCTATACTACTAGAAATATAAAGTGTGTGCCCCTTGATTATGATTGGTTTTGATAAAATATCAAGTAATTTTTTTGCCAATAATGAAGCATCAGTTTTTTCTCTTAAATCTTCTGCAAGAACAGTGAATTCATCACCACCTAAACGGGAAATAGTATCATTTCTACGAATAATTTTTTTAAATCTTTTAGAGATTATTTTTAAGACTTCATCTCCTATTGTATGTCCTAAAGAATCATTAATATGTTTAAATCTATCTAAATCAATAAAAAATAGTGCAAAATTAGTATTTTTTCGTTTTGATTTTACTATTGCTCTGTTAAGTCTATCATTAAATAAAACTCTATTTGGCAACCCTGTGAGAGCATCATGATGTGCTTGATAATTAAAACTATTTTTTTGTTTACGCAGTTCAAATGTGTATCTTCTAATTAATTTACTCATTAATAACACTATAATTATCGCAAGTAGTAATGTTATAGAGATTGAAATCCATCTTACAAATACAATAGTTTTCATATAATAATCCATATCATCTACAAAAATGAAATATCCAATTAAGTTTTCATTATAATCTTTTAAATTATATGCACGAAAAACAAGATATTTTTTAGAATTTTTTGTAGCAATATAACTTTTTTGAGTAATTATCTTATCATTAATTATCTCTTTGATTGATATATGATTTTTTGTATTTGACTGAAAATTTATAAATGAATATTCATTTGTAAATGAACTAGAATATTTATTTGTAATTTTATTATATCCATAAATTGGTTTTATGGCCTCTTTAGTTGCTATAAATACTGGAGTAAAAAAATTCATACTTGTAATTTTTGACATTAAATATTTAATATCTACTCCAAATTCAAAAGTGCCAATATGTTCACCATCTTTAAATACAGGGAAAATAGTTTTATAACTAAAGCCATACTTTTCTGCTTTAAGAGCAGTTTGAAATTTTTTAGATTGATTTACTTTTAAAATTAATGGGTGAGAAGTACAAAGGTTATCTCCATGTTCATCTAACTTATGCAAACGCAAAAAACTATGTGTATCTTTTGTATAAAAGTGCATAGTATTCAAGTATGGATTTTGTGTTCTTAACTTTTCATATATGGGAAAAGTTAATTTTTGAAGTTTTTTTCTATCTCTATTTGCAAATGCATTAATTATTTCTGGATTTGAAAGTATATCTATAGAGTACTTTATATATTCCATTTTAATTTTATTAAAAGTATTATCTACAAGATATTTAGTATCCCGCTCTTTTTTTTCTATAATCATATCAAGTACTGCAATATATTGATAGTGTCCTAAATACATTAGTATAAATGAGCTTGTAAATTGAATAACTAATATAGCTAAAATTATTTTTATACTAAATTTCATTTATTAAGATCACTTGGATTTATTTATTTTAGCATTGTATTATTTTATGGTAACAATTAGCTTAAATGTCTGTTAATAAAGCATATTATTGTTAAATATTATTGTTAAATTTTAATAAATAAATAATTTAAGCTTTTAATTAGCAATATAATATATAATCAACAAAAAAGAAAATAAAGAAAATATCATGTCAAATAGATTAAAAAAAGAGGATAGCCCTTATCTACAACAACATAAAGAAAATCCTGTTGATTGGTATCCTTGGAGTGATGAAGCATTTACTAAAGCAAAACATGAAAACAAGGCTATATTTATCTCAATTGGCTATAGCTCTTGCCATTGGTGTCATGTTATGGAAGAGAAAGTTTTTAAAAATCAAGAGTGTGCAGATATCTTAAATAAACACTTTGTCTCTATAAAAGTTGATAGAGAAGAGCGACCAGACATAGATAAGCATTATCAAGAAGTTTATATGTTACTTAACCGCAGAGCTGGTGGCTGGCCAACATCAATCTTTTGTACACCCAAGAACAAACCTTTTTTTGCTGGAACATATATTTCAGCAGAGTCACGACAAGATAGTATTGAAGGTATGGGATTTATAGAGCTTACAAAACTAATAGGCTCAAAAATATCTCAAAATGATGAACAAATATATAAAAATGCTGATGAAATTGAAGATTTTTTAAAACAATATGAACATCCAAAAGAAGCAACCATACTTAAAGAAGACTTTGCTAAAAATTTTATGCTTCAAGTTAAAAATAATTACGAAACAAAAGACGGTGGATTTTCAGTTGCACCAAAATTTCCACATACAAGTACTCTAGGTACGCTTTTAATTATTGATAAACTTTATGATGATAAAACAGCTAAATCTATGTTAATACACACTTTAGATAGTATGAAAAAAGGTGGCATGTATGATCTTGTAGATGGTGGATTTTGTCGTTACTCAGTAGATAATGAATGGAAAGTTCCTCACTTTGAAAAAATGCTTTATGATAATGCCCTACTTTGTGAAATTTATACAAACAGCTACTTAGCATATCAAGATGAAACTCATTTACAAACAGCAAAAGAGATAGCTGATTTTTGGCATAATTATATGAGTGAAGATTATCTTTTTTATAGTGCAAGTGATGCAGATAGCCAAGGAGCTGAGGGAACTTACTTTATTTATGAGTATAAGGAGGTTTATAATATACTCGAAAAAAATAATTATAAAAATATAGAGTTAATTTTAGATTATCTAAGTGTAACTACTAATGGAAATTTTAATGGTAAAAATATTATAAGATTTAAAAATACAAAAATACCACAAGAGTTTAATAGTATAAAAATTCTACTCTCGCAACTAAGATCAAAAAGAGAGTACCCTTTTATTGATACAAAAATACAAACTTCTTGGTCAAGTATGATGATTAAAGCTCTATTTACACTTGGTAATATTGATGATTCATATAAACAAAGAGCTATTGAAAATCTTGATTCACTTCTTAAAACTATGTTTATAGATGAAAAACTTTATCATACAACACTTATTCATAAAACACCAAAAGTGGAAGCTTTTTTAGAAGATTATGCTCATTTAGCACAAGCACTAATCACAGCATTTAACTCTACACAAGATGAAATATACCTAGTTCGTGCTCAATACTTTGTAAATACTGCACTAGAAAAATTTTACACAAAAGGAGTATGGAATTTTAGTATTGGAGAGTTTAAAACAAAGGCTGATATAACTGACAATATATATACCAGCTCTGTAGGAGTGATGGTTGATGTTTTATTGTCTTTAGCAATATTAATAGAAGATGAAAAATATAATCATTTTGCATTCAAAACATTAGAATACAACTCCTTTGAATTAGGTAGACGCCCTGTAATATATCCATATATGTTGCGTCAAACACTAAGATATTTAAAAGGCGATAGAATTATAAAATCAAATATTTCAAATTTACAATCACAATCCCTTAAACTTAGTCTACTAAAATATCCATTTATACAAAAAAAAGCTAGCGAAGACAAAAATTACCTTATTTGTGGTGATAAAAGCTGTTTTAATAATACAGATAATATAAATAAAATAAATGATATAATTACCAATACTTTAAACTAGAAAAAGGATTTAATATGAAAAAGATAGTATTAACCATTATATTTGCACTTAGTATCGCAACTTTTTTTAGTGCATGTGAGCGTAATGATTATCAACATCCGATGCATCGTTCTAAATAAAAATTTACAATAAAGTAAAATATTGAATAAAATGACACTAGGCGTAAACATAGACCATGTAGCAGTGTTACGTGAAGCTAGAAGAATAAATGATCCAGATATACTAAATGCTTTATATGTTGCATGCTCTAGTGGTGCTGATCAGATAACAATACACTTAAGAGAAGATAGACGCCATATACAAGATATAGATGTATCAAATATAATGTTACATTCTACTTTACCTGTAAATCTTGAATGTTCAATCGATAGAGATATTCTTAATATTGTTAGTAAATTAAAACCTCATCGTGCTACATTAGTCCCCGAAAAAAGAGAAGAAGTGACAACAGAAGGTGGACTTGATGTTTTTACATATGAAGATGAGATATTATATGCAATAGAACAACTCCATGACTCAATTATTCCAGTTTCATTATTTGTTGACCCAACCATAGAAGCAATGGAGAAATCAAAAGAGTTAGGTGCAGAGATAGTTGAGCTTCATACTGGTTCATTTGCAAATATGTTTGCAATGTTAAACTCCTCACTTCCTCACTCTAATCATTCAATAAAAGAATTAAAACTACCTAGATATGAATTATCAAATAAACTTGAAAAATCAATAGAAGATATTACGACAGCGGCAAAACATGCAAAAAGTCTTGGACTTGAAGTTGCAGCTGGACATGGATTAAATTATCATAATGTCTTTTATATGATGGATATAGATGAAATAACAGAATTAAATATTGGTCAAAGTATAATTGCAAGAAGTATTTTCAGTGGTTTAGCTGATGCTATTAAAGAGATGAAAAAACTAACAACAAGATAATGAAAAAAATAGCTATATCTATTGGTGATTTAAATGGTGTTGGAATTGAAATAGCACTAAAAGCTCATACTGAAGTCTCTAAACTTTGTGAACCTATCTACTGTATAAGTAAGCATATGTTAAACCAAGCCGCTAATATTTTAGATATAGAGATTCCACAAGATTTTAAGACCTCTCATGTTAATGGTGAATTTAAAATAGAAATATCTAAAGTCAACTCCTCTTCTGGTAAATATTCATATGATTCTTTTGTTCACGCTATTAAACTTTGTGAAGATAAAAAGACTAATGCAGTTGTGACTATGCCTATCCACAAGGAGGCTTGGATGATGGCAGATATAAAATATAAAGGTCATACAGATTTACTTCGTGATTATTTTAAAGAAGATGCAATTATGATGCTTGGTTGTCAAAAAATGTTTGTAGCACTTTATACAGAACATATTCCCTTAAAAGATGTTGCAAGTTATATTAAAAAAGAAAAATTACAAAAATTTCTGCTTGATTTAAATAGAAGCTTACCAAATAAAAAAATGGCAGTTCTCGGACTTAATCCTCATGCAGGGGATAATGGAGTTTTGGGAGATGAGGAAATAGCAATAAACAAAGCTATAAAAAATGTAAATAATATTATAGGCAAAGAATTATTTTTTGGAGCAGTTGTTCCAGATATAGCTTTTACACCTCACTTTAGAAAGAAATTTAATTATTTTGTTGCAATGTATCACGATCAAGGTTTAGCACCTTTAAAAGCACTGTATTTTGATGAGAGTATAAATATATCTTTAAATTTACCAATTATTAGAACTTCTGTAGACCACGGAACTGCTTTTGATATTGCATATAAAGGGAAGGTAAATACTCTTAGTTATATAAATGCAATTAAGAGTGCTATATCTTTTTAGAATTTTTTATAACGCTAACTCCTATGGAGCTAGCGTTACTTAAGAAACTTCTTCGAATTTATTTCTTCTAGGATTACAACAGCACTGCTATCTAGCTCTTTAGCTAACTCACCAGTTTTAGTTGCTACATCTAAAGAATTTTGCGTACTAGCATTCATCGCTTCTATAAATTCATTAAAACTCTCCAGTTTTTCTGATTGAATCTCTAAACCTTCTATAATAGTAGAGATTGATTGAACTAGTGTATTAACACTGATATTAATCTCTGATAGAGATTTTTGTGTTCTTTCAGCAAGTTTTCTAACTTCATCTGCAACAACAGCAAAACCTCGACCATGCTCACCAGCACGAGCTGCTTCAATTGCGGCATTTAGTGCAAGTAAGTTAGTTTGTTCTGCTATATCACCAATAATAGTGATAACATTTTTAATATCTTGAGATTGAACTCCAACTTCACTAGCTTGCTCAACCATACTACAAAGACTTGATGTAATATCTTCAGTTGCTTCTGAAGTTTTCTGAGTACTTACAGATTGCTCATTAGCAGCATTCATTAACTCTTTAACAAATTCATTTAACGAATTAGACTTATCCTGAAGATTAACAGCATCATTAGAATTTTTAACTAACATTTTAGAGATATCTTCGCCAAGTTGATAAACCATATTATCTAACTTAGAATCAGTATCAGAATTAGCTTTAGTAAAGTCCATATTTGTAAATGATGTTAAACTTGCTTCAATAGAGTTCATATCTTTACCGACAGAAGCTCTTAAACTATCAAGCATCCCATTAAATTCATGTTTTAACTCAATTAACATCGGGTTTGTTGTATTTACCTCTATTGTTTTACTTATATCACCTTTACTGATACCTTCGGTAATTGAAGCTATACTTGCTAATAATCTAGAATCATCATCTAATTGTTTGTTAATCCTCTCAATATTTTCATTAACATGTTGTGCCATAACTCCTATCTCATCTTTACCAATATTCTTAAGAAGTTTCGCTTCTTTAGTTTCATTTGATAAAAATTTAAAGAATCCTATAAGTCCCTTTGAAAAATTATTTAAATCTCTGATAACATATTTATTTATAACTAAAAATAGCATAATAAAAGTTAGTACTTCAAATATAAATATCCAAGCAATTGTTACTTTAATAACATTATTTGATGCAGTTATTAATTTGTCAATTGGCATAATGACTTCTAGCACACCACGAACATCTCCAAGCTTCCAGTCATTTTTAGGAGTATCAGCTCTTGTATTATGACAATTAACACATCCTTGTGCTGTCATATAATCTGCAACTGCAACTCTAACAACTTCTTTTCCGTTCATAGTAACATGCCTGGAGAATGTTTTTTCATCTGTACCAGCATTAAAAAAAGCTAGAGCTTCCCTACCAAAATCATCTAGTTGTCTTGAAGTACGGTTAGGAAATGGATAATTACTATATATCTTTAATTTAACTCCACTTGGTCCCTCAGATACCAATTTACTTAAATCATGAAACATTGTTGCCGGAAGAGGTATAGTAGTTGGGTTTCCTGCATGATCATGATTGATTTTCATCGCTTTTGCTTTTTTAATTGGGATAACTACATTTTTTGTATAGTAAGCACGAACGGTCTTAAATTGATCAACTGTAATTGCAGCAGATTCAACGCTTTGATTCATCATATTTTCTTCGTTTATAGCATGAACCGTAAAAGCTATAAAAATAATACTAACTACAGAACCAACTATAACTGGAATAAAGACCTTCATCTTTATCGATAAATTACCATACATTTATAATCCTTTATATTAAATGTAAGGTATTCTTACATAATGAGCAATCAATTGTCAAGTAAAATTATATCTATTTTAAAATTTTGTATTAATTATTATATTTCCAAAATTTAAATCTGAAGTGCAACTTTTAAAAAAATGAAAAATGAAAGTTGTAGATTTAGATTTGAAGTAGTTAGATGTTAAAATCTTTACTTTAAAATCCGACCAAAGATAAGGAAGTAAATGAG
>JAKISR010000047.1 GCA_021648465.1 Sulfurimonas sp.
TTTTTAACTGTGTTGAAAATTTAGCCATTTTCCTACTCATATTTATACCCTCACTTTTATTGTTTAATTTTACTCTTTTGAGAATTAAACTTTACAAAAAGTTGTTTGATTTTCTTGGGGTAGTATACAAAAAACTATTTTGTAGGGTTAAAAGATAGTGAATTGCCAAAGTATATCTTAGTATCAGATTTTGAGAGATTTAGACTTTATGACTTAGAAGAAGATACCGTACACGAATTTAATATTAATGAATTATATAAAAATGTAAACTTATTTGGTTTTATAGCAGGATATACAAAACACAAGCTAGTTGAACAAGACCCAGTAAACATAAAAGCGGCTCTTCTTATGGGTAAATTACATGATGAGTTAAAAGAGATTGGTTATGATGGACACCCCTTAGAGCTTTTTTTAGTAAGGCTTTTGTTTTTACAATTTGCAGAAGACTCTAGCATTTTTGAAAAAGGCATCTTTACACAGTTTGTAGAAGATAGGACGCATGAAGATGGAAGTGATTTGGGTGCAAAACTAACTGAGCTTTTTCAAGTTTTAAATACTACAGAAGAAAAAAGACAAACTTCAAGAGATGAAAGTTTAACTGATTTTCCATACACAAATGGCAAGTTATTTGAAGAGTTTTTACCTATCCCTGCTTTTAATACAAAGATGAGAGAGATACTTCTTGAGTGTTGTTATCTCGATTGGTCAAAAATAAGTCCTGCTATTTTTGGCTCACTTTTTCAGTCTATCATGGACAAAACTCATAGAAGAAACTTAGGCGCTCACTATACAAGTGAAGCAAATATTTTAAAGCTTATAAAGCCACTTTTTTTAGATGAACTTCATGAAAAATTTGAAAAAATAAAAAAAAACAAAAAGAAGCTTCAAGAGTTTCACAAAGAGCTATCAGCTTTAAACTTTTTTGACCCTGCATGTGGAAGTGGTAACTTTCTTATTCTTGCATATAGAGAGATAAGAAAGCTTGAGTTTGAAATACTAAAAATACTGCATAAAGAGAGTGTTTTAGACATAGATGCCATAGTTTGGTGTGATGTTGACCAGTTTCACGGTATAGAGGTAGAAGAGTTCCCTGCTCAAATAGCTCAAGTTGCCATGTGGCTCATAGACCATCAGATGAACATGATGATAAGTGAGTATTTCGGACAGTATTTTGTAAGACTTCCGCTTAAAAAATCGGCGAATATTGTTCACGCAAATTCACTTCAAACGGATTGGGAAGAGGTTGTAAGTAAAGATAAACTCTCTTTTATACTTGGGAATCCTCCGTTTATAGGCTCAAAACTATTAAATAAAGACCAAAGAAAAGATATGGAAATTATTTTTGATGGTGTTAAAAACGGAAAAGTACTTGATTATGTAACTGCTTGGTATTTAAAAGCTTCGCAGTATATTCAAGATACAAATATAAAAGTTGCTTTTGTTTCAACAAACTCTATCGCACAAGGTGAACAAGTAGGAATCCTTTGGAAAGAATTGTTTGATAATTACAATATTAAAATACACTTTGCACATCAAACTTTCAACTGGAGCAATGAAGCAAAATCAAATGCTGCTGTTCATGTTGTGATAATTGGCTTTGCTAATTTTGATAGTGATAATAAAAAAATATTTGAGTATGAAGATATAAAAAGTGAAGCACTAGAAAAGAGTGTAAAAAATATTAACCCCTATTTGGTTGAAGGGGAGGATATAGTTGTTACGAAAAGAACTAAGCCATTGTGCAAAGTTGAATCAATTTTTAAAGGAAATCAGCCTACAGAAGGTGGTTTTTTACTTTTAAATGATGATGAAAAAAAACTTCTTTGTAATAAATATAGTGATATTAGCGAAATAATTAAACCTGTTGTAAGTGGTAGAGAATTTTTAAATAATATAAAAAGATGGTGCTTTTGGCTTGTAGATGTCGCACCTCAAACTATAAGGAAATATGCTGAGCTATTGGAGCGGATAGAAGAAGTTAGAAAGGTGAGGCTAGAGAGTAGCTTTGAGCCTACTAAAGAACTTGCAAATTACCCAACATTATTTAGAGATATAAAAAATCCAGAGTATTTTATAGTAATTCCTGCAACTACTTCTGAAAATAGACAATATATCCCCTTTGGATTTTTTGATAAAAACTACATTCCTTTGAATAGTGTTTATATTATCCCTAACGGAGATTTATTCCTATTTGGTCAATTAACATCACTAATGCACATGGCATGGGTAAAATATACATGCGGAAGACTAAAAAGTGATTATAGATACTCAAAAGATTTAGTATATAACAACTACCCATTTCCAAAAAATATAAGCGATAAAAACAAGCTACATGTAGAGCAAAAAGGACAAGCCATACTAGACATAAGAGCTGAGTTTAAAGACAGTTCCCTAGCAGACCTATACGACCCACTAGCAATGCCTCCAAAACTAAAAAAAGCTCATCAAGCCTTAGATAAAGCAGTAGATAGATGCTACACAAACAAAATTTTCAAAAATGATAAAGAACGCATAGAGTTTTTGTTTGAATTGTATGAGAGATATTTGGAAGATGCATAAAAAACATTTCAATTTGTCATATTTTTTAAATAACTTATTAGAAAATGCTAGTATCAAGAAAAAAGGGTACTAATATGGCAACTAATAAACAAGAGACAAAAAATAATATATTTGAGCATTCACAAGCTAAACTTAACTTTTATAAAAATTATTTAGTAAAATACTTGGTAATACTTTTAAATGATGTGCATACAAAACAAATTAATATTTATGATATCTTTTGCGGAATAGGTATATATGCGGATGGAAATCAAGGAAGTCCTGTAATCGCTATGGAGATTATTAAAGAATTAACAGAAAAATATCCGTTAAAAAAAATAACTTTGACTATTAATGATAAAGAAAAAAGTAAAGTTGATTTTGTAAGTAATTATATTGATGAAAAATATAAAAATATTTGTAATGTAAGTTCTTTTAATCTTGATGCTGTAAAAATGTTGAAGAATGTAAATGAAGATATTAAAAAAACAAAAAAAGGAATTAAAAACCTAGTTTTTATAGACCCTTATGGCTATAAAGAAATTTATAAAGATGATATATTAAATATAATGAATAGTAAAAATAGTGAAATTATTTTATTTTTACCAATAGCCCAAATGTATAGATTTTCAGATTCGGCATTGACAGACGAAGAAAATAATTCATATAAACATTTAAGAAGATTTATTAAAGAATTCTTTGATGAAAATCATCCTTTCCATACAGAACAGTCTAAAAATCAGCTAAAATATATAGGTTTCATCAAAGAGGCAGTTTCTTTTAATGATAAATATTTTTCAGCAAGTTATAGTATTCAAAGAGATAGTAAAAATTATTATGCACTATTTTTTATAACAAATCATATTTATGGATTAGATAGAATCATAGATACAAAATGGAAGCTTGACAATAATTGTGGAGAAGGATTTAAAAAAGAAAAAACTATAAATTTATTTACTGATATATTTGAAGAAGAAAATAAAGAGAATTGTTTAGAAAAATTAGAAATTAAGTTGCTAGAATATTTAAAAGAATTAAGAACAAATAATGAACTTTATAAGTTTACACTTAAAGCTGGATATATGCCAAAGCAAATAAATGAGATATTAAAAATTTTAAAAAAGAATAACAAGTTGAAATTTTCAGATGATAAAACAAATAATTATTTTTATATTGCTTGGCAATATTATAAAGATAATGATATAAGATATGAGGTGAAAATAATTGAGTAAATCAAAAATAGAGTGGACAGAATCAACATGGAATCCAGTATCTGGATGTACCAAAATTAGTAATGGGTGTGAAAATTGTTATGCTGAACGCATGGCAAAAAGACTTCAAGCTATGGGTACAAAAGGTTATGAGAATGGTTTTAAAGTTACATTGCATCCTCATGCATTAGAAAAGCCACTTAAACTGAAAAAATCACAGATGATATTTGTTAATTCTATGAGTGATATATTTCATAAAGATATACCTGATGAGTACATCTTTAAAATATTTGAAGTTATGAATAAAGCTCATTGGCATACTTTCCAAGTACTTACAAAAAGACCTGAAAGATTGGCACAAATGGCAGATAAATTAAACTGGACGAAAAATATTTGGATGGGTGTTACTGTTGAAGCGAATGATTATGTGTCAAGAGTTGATTATCTAAGAAGTCTTGATATAAAAGTAAAGTTTTTATCAATCGAGCCACTTATTGACTCTGTTGATAAGATGGATTATACAAATATTGACTGGGTAATAGTTGGTGGAGAGAGCGGTTATGGTTGTAGAGAGATAAAAAAAGAATGGGTACTTGAAGTAAAAAAGAAATGTGAGAAAGATAACATCCCTTTTTTCTTTAAACAATGGGGCGGAGTAAATAAAAAGAAAAATGGTAGGTTGTTGGATGGTAAAATATATGATGAAATACCTTTGGTGTAATACAAATAAAACAATTTTTCTAAACTTATCAAAATGGTATGTTAAATAATTAAAGATATAATTATAAAAAATAAAAAGGAAATATAAAATGGGTGAAACAATAGCAAAAAATAAAAAAGCCTATTTTGATTACTTTTTAGAAGAGAAGTTTGAGGCTGGCCTTGTTTTAAGTGGCAGTGAGGTGAAAGGTATTCGTGCTAGGCGTGTAAATTTAAAAGATAGTTTTATCCGTTTTGTTGGAGATGAAGCTTTTTTGTTTAATGCTCATATTGGAAGGTTAGAAACAACTCACCATTTTTATGGGCATGAAGAGAGAGGAAGTCGCAAACTTCTTTTGCATAAAAAACAGTTGCAAAAGATGAAAAAAGCAGTTGAGAGAGATGGCTACACCATTGTTCCATTGCAACTATATTTTAATGCCAGAAATATTGTAAAAATTCAAATTGCCATAGCAAAAGGTAAACAGCTGCATGACAAAAGACAAGACTTAAAAGCAAAAGATATGAAGCGAGACATACAGCGAGCTATGAAAGACTATTGATGAAGTTATTGTTTGTTTTAGTACTTTTTGTATCTTCACTTTTTTCATTTAGCATAGAACTTTCAGATTCTACAATTGCAAATGGTAAGACGGTACTTTTAGAATTTTCTAAAGATAAAAATATTAAGTATGATAAAATAATTATAGGTAAAAAAAAATATAAGATATATGATAACCCAATTTATAAAGAAAAAGCTTATGTTTTACTTCCTATGAGCTATTATGAAAAACCAAGTGAAAAAAAAGTGGAAATATTCTACACTGAAAATAAAGATAAAAAAAAAAGAGTTTTAATTTTTCGTGTTAAAGATGGTAAATATGAAAAAGAAAAAATCAAAGTACAAAGCTCAAAAGTAAATTTAAGAAAAGAGGATAAAAAAAGAGCTTCGAAAGAGTATGCTGAGGCTATGAAAATATATAGAACCTCTACTAAAAAAAGTCATATATCAAAAGAGTTTATAGTACCAATGAAAAGCAAAATAACAAGTGATTTTGGAAAAGCTAGAGTTTATAATGATACACTAAAGGGGTATCATAGTGGAACAGATTTTAGAGCAAAAATCGGAACTCCTATTATAGCTAGTAATGATGGTATAGTAGTTTTAGCAAAAGATAGATTTTACTCAGGTAATTCGGTTATAATAGACCATGGACAAGGAATTTACTCATGTTACTATCATATGAGTAAGTTTGATGTGAAAAAAGGAAATATAGTTAAGCGTGGTGAATCTTTAGGTCTCTCAGGAGATAGCGGTAGAGTTACTGGTCCTCATCTTCACTTTAGTTTTCGAGTTGGTGGTGAACAAGTTGATCCACTTCAGTTGATAAAATTAATAAATATAAATTTACTAAAATAAGGAATTAAAAAACAATGACACTATTTCAAATTATGATGCTTGGAGCCTCTGCTTTTTTTGCATATAAAGTTTACGAGCATATTCAAACACTTCAAGATCCTAAATCAAATAATCAAGATAACTCTAACGATGAGCAAAAAAATGCAGATACTTTTTCCCCTTTTGACCCAGAAACACTGATACAAAAAGCAGATGTTGCATTTGAAGAGGGAGATATGAAAAAAGCGTTGGCATTACTTATAGAAGCAAATGCAAAAAGAGACAATAACCCAGATGTTCTTTTTAAATTAGGATATATTATGCAAAATCTAGGCGATAATGATGAAGCTATGAAATACTACAAAGAGTCTCTTGAAGTGGATAGAAATAATGAATTTGTACATAATTCAATGGCTTCAATATATAGAACAAATGGTGAATTTATATCGGCAAAAATGCATTTAACAGAATCATTAGAGATAGATAATAGTAATGCTATAACATACTATAATTTTGGAAATCTTTTAGTAGACATGCAACATCCTGAGGAAGCTAAAGAGATGTATAAAAAAGCACTTGAAGTGAACCCAGAGCTTAATGAAGCCAAAGAAGAGCTAGAAAAGTTATCTTAAAAAAAGGAAAAAAATGTTGAATTCATGTCCCGTAAATTTTATAAAAATAGATGAAAATCAATTAAGAATACAATCTTTTTTTGTTACATTAGTATCGATATCAATTATTTTAACAGGAGTAATCGATCTAGCGGCTTTATTGGTTTATGATTATTTTGCAAGAATTTTTTTATCACAAAAATTTAGTCCATTTGCACAAATTGCGCTTTTTATTATTAGAATTTTTAAGATTAAACAGCGTCTTGTAGACTCCGCTCCTAAAAATTTTGCTTCTAAAATAGGACTTATTTTTTCAATTGCAATATTTAGTTCATTTATTTTAGGCTCACAAGAAGCAGTATTTAGTTTTGCAGTTATTTTAGCTGTTAGTGCTGGACTAGAATCATTTTTAAATTTTTGTGTAGGGTGTAAGTTTTATGCAATTTTAAAATATTTTAAAATATTTTAAGGTGCTCAGTGTGAAAATATCCCAAATATATAATTTTTTAAATGAACTCTCTCCATTTGAGCTACAAGAGAGTTGGGATAATTCAGGTCTTTTACTTGGTGATTTTAATCAAGATGTAAAAAAAGTTGCTTTAAGTATAGATGTTGATGAGGCTTTGTTGGATTCATTAGAAAATGACACACTTTTAATAACTCATCATCCTATTATTTTTGGCGGATTAAAACAATTGGAATTTAATAAATATCCTGCTAATTTAATTCAAAAAATGATACAAAAAAATATCTCTAATATTGCAATGCATACAAATTTTGATCAAACACATCTAAATGAATATGTTGCAACTCAAATTTTGGGATATGCAATTTCTCATAAAGATGGTTTTATTGCATATTTAGATATAAATGAAGATTTTGATACTTTTGCATCTAAAGTTGCAATTGCATTCTCACTTCCTCATGCAAAATGTGTAAAAAGTTCAAATTTTATAAAAACAGCAGCATTAACTACTGGTTCCGGATGTTCTTTACTCAAGTCTATAGATGCTGATTGTTTTTTAACAGGAGATGTGAAATACCATGATGCTATGGAGGCAAAAAGTATAAATTTGTCACTTATTGATATAGGACATTTCGAAAGTGAACGCTTTTTTGCAGATATTTTGCTTAAACATTTGAAAAATTTAGGTTTAGAAGCTATAATTTCATCATCAAAAAATCCTTTTACTTATATTTAAGTAATTGACATAATAATTTAATCCAAAAGGAGATTAATGAACTCACACTTACAACAATTAATTGACCTATCACATGTAGATAAAGATATAGATGCTTTTGAACCTCAAATAGATGAAGCTAATTATAAATATGAAGCAGCATTGGCTAAGAAAGAAAGTATCGATAGTGATATAGAAAACTTAACTAATGAGATTAAAGACGAGCAGATAAAAAAGCATAAAAATGAACTTCACTTGAGCGAACTTTCACAAAAACTAGAAGATAACTCTAGAAAAAGTGGTGAAATTAAGACTGAACGTGAAATGAAATCACTTCAACTTGAAGAAGAGATTGCAAAAGAGCAAGTAACTTTTGCAAATGAAGAGATTGCAAGACTTGAAAAAATTATTGAATTAAAAATTGAACAGGTTGAAGCAGCAAAAGTATCACTTAAAGAGTTAGATGCTAACTTAATTTCTGTAAAAGCAGAAGTTGATGAAAAACTTATTGTGATTAATAAGTCTCGTCAAGAGGTATTTATTAAAAAAGAAAAACTTGTTTCTGGAATGAATCAAAAAGGTTTAGCGTTTTATCAAAAAATTCGTAGATGGGCAAAAAATACTACTGTTGTAGCTGTACAAGAACAAGCTTGTATGGGTTGTCATATGATAATCAGCGATAAAATATATGCTGATGTTATAAAAGCTGAAGATATCACTACTTGTCCACATTGTGGTCGTATCCTTTATGTGGATAATACACAAGAGTAGGCTTGAAGCCGTTTACACTTCTATATTTCATCGTAAGTATAATGCTATATATTGTAGCATTACCACTTTTGGTGTATCTCTCGTTTAAACAAAAATACAAAGAATCAATCCCATCTCGTTTTTTTCTTTTTAATAATAAAAGATTCAATAAAGCTGATGGAGTTTGGTTTCATGTATGCTCACTTGGTGAAACAAGAGCATTAAAACCGGTTTTAGATCTTTTAAAAGATCAAGAGATAAAGATAACTACAATTACTCATACAGGACAGCTAGAAGCTAAGAAATATGATGCAGAAGTGAGATATCTTCCTTATGAGATGTTAATTCCATTTTGGGTAAAAAAGCAAAAAATTCTTATAGTTTTAGAAGCAGAATTTTGGTTTATGCTTTTTGTGATTATGAAAGCGAAAGGAGCAAAAGTTGTTCTTTTAAATGCTCGTATATCTGAAAAAAGTGTAAAAAAATATCTGCAATTTGCTTGGTTTTACAGAAAACTACTTAAGTATGTAGATATTATTTATGCACAAAGTGAAGTTGATAAAAATCGTTTTTTAGCATTAGGTGCAAGAAATATTGAAGTTATTGGAAATATTAAATTAGCTGGTGAAATTACAAAAACAAAAGATTATGAAAAACCAAAGCAGGAACTAATTGTTGCAGGAAGTACTCACGATGGTGAAGAAGAGATGATTCTCAAATCATTTGTAGAGTATAAAAAACAAAGTGATGCTTCTTTAATTATTGTTCCTAGGCATCCTGAAAGATTTGAAAAAGTTTATAAAATTATGCAGAGTTATGCAGAAAAAAATGGTTTAACTCTTAATAGATTTTCACAACAAAAAGATTTTAACTCAGATATGATTTTAGTAGATGCTATGGGTGAGTTAAATAATATATATGCTATTAGTGATATAGCAATTATAGGTGGAGCATTTAAAGAGGGCATAGGCGGACATAATCCACTTGAACCTGCTCACTTTAGATGTAAAATAATTACTGGAAAGCATTTTCACGACCAAAGAGAGCTTTTTAAATATGTTCATCATGTTCAATATATTGAGCCAAGTGAGATTCATAAAGCACTTAATAAATCAAAAGAGTTACCATCGAGTAGAGTTGATGAAACAGTTGATTTAGAACCAATTATAAAAAAAATATTAGAAAGTTAAGGAGTCATTTTGGCTACAGAAAAAGCGTATAAGATTTTAGCAATTCAAGAGGGTGTATCAAATTCTCAAGCAAAGTCGATGATCGATCGTGGTTTAGTTTATGTTGGAAATAAAAAGGTGATGATTGCTCGTGGTGAGATTGATACTAAAACAATATTTAGAGTAAATAAAATTGAAAAAGCAAAACCAATTTTTGAAAATGATGATTTAATTGTTATAGATAAACCAGCATATGTAAATTCAGACGAGATAGAAAGACAGTTTAAGCCAGCAGTGCTTTTGCATAGACTCGACCGTGAAACAAGTGGTGTTTTGATGCTTGTGAAAAATGATGAGTTTAGACAAAAAGCTATACAAGAATTTAAAAGAGATAGAGTCTATAAAGAGTATATTGCATGGGTTGAGGGTGTTATAAGTGAGCCTCATGATATAGATAAAGCAATTCTTACAACTAAAAAAAACAATCGTGCAACTTCAAATGTATCTAGTAAAGGTAAACCTGCAAGAACAGAAGTTACTCCCGATATTGTAAGTGGAAACAAAACTAAAGTTATTTGTATAATTCACCATGGAAGAACACATCAAATTAGAACTCACTTAAGATACATAAATCATCCAATTATTGGCGATGAACAGTATGGAGGAAGACGAGCTAAGCGTGTTATGCTTCATGCTCATAAAGTGAGGCTTCTTGGTATGGAGTTTATCGCACCAGAACCAAAGATTTTTATAGATTTTCAATAAATGAAACTTCTTAATACTAAGGTGTTTTTTGGTCCAAATCCTTACGCACTTTCACCTATAGTAATTTATAATTTTAAGATTGATAAATCAACATGTTTACTTGCTAAAGAAATTTGCCTTAAAATTGTTAATAGTTTTCCAAAATACTTCACAACTATTAATCTTGATAATTTAGAGGTAAAAATATATATTGGAACAGTACTTTCTCGCTTAGCAAAATATCTTATAAATAATAATGGGTGGGTGCAAAATGCAGGAACTAAAAGCCTTTATGAGGGATTGTCTATATGGGTTGAATTTCATCATTTACAAGTGACAAATCAAGCAATAAAAATAGTATTAAATGTTTTCCAATTATTAATGAGAGGAAATAATTTAAATGATAAAAATATTCAAGCTTCAGTAAACTCTTTTAATCAATTTTGCAAAAAATTTCATTTTTCAACTACACCTTTTTTAAAAATAGTTCGTGATAATAATATACCAATGTTAACATATTTGAGTAATAGTAATTATTGGCAATTTGGATGGGGTAAACAAAGTAGAGTATTTATGAAATCTTCATCAATGGAAGATAGTTATAATGGTGTCCAACACTCCATGAATAAAGCAACAAGTTTAGAAATATTGAGAGCTATAGGTGTACCTACTGCTAAATCAACTGTAATAAATACAGCAGAACAACTTAAAAAAGCAATAAACTTAATAAAATATCCGTGTGTTATAAAACCTATTAGAGGTACACAAGGAAATGGTATTACGGCGAATATACAAAATTATGATGAACTTTTGATTGCTTATAAGTATGCTAAAGAATCTAATTTTGGAAGAAATCCTATTTTAGTTGAAGCATTTATTGAAGGAGATGATTATCGAATTATGGTTGCAAATGGTAAGTTTTGTGGTGCAGTAAAGCGAAAATCTTCTTATGTTATAGGAACTGGTAAATTAACACTTAAAGAATTGATTCATAGCTTAAATGAGAGAAGAGCAAATTATGAGCTAAATCCTAATAAATTAAAGTTTATAATAATTGATGATTTTTTAATTACACACTTGACAAAACAGGTTATTTCTTTAGAGGATATCATTGAAAAAGATAAAATAATAACTTTAAGTAATATCGCAAATTATTCAACTGGTGGTATAGTAGAAGATGTAACAGCTTTAGTCCATCATCAGGTTAAATATATGGCTGAATTAATTGCTTATACATCAGGGATAGCTACTTTAGGGGTTGATTACATTACAACAGATATTAGCAAACCTTATTCTATGGTTTTTGGAGCTGTAACAGAGTATAACCATTATCCAGATTTAGCATTAGTGAATTTTTTGCCAAATCCCAAAAACACTTTAGAGAAAATATTAAATATTGGATCAGGACGAATTCCTTTAATTATAGCTGTTGTTAACAACTCTAAATTTTCTCAAGTTCAAAATTGGTGTAAGAAAAATTTTCAGCATCAAACAACGGGTTGGGTATGTGGGGAAAGTGTATATGTTGGTCAACTACCTCTAAGTCTCACTACTACTAACGGTTGGGAATCTGTTGAGATGTTGTTAAGAAATAAAAGAGTTGAAAATATATTAATAGTATGTAGTGATGAACAAATAATGCAAAAAGGACTACCAGTGGATAAAGCTGATTTTATTTATACTCATAATATTGATTTAGCTACTGAGTGGAATCAGGTTATTCAAAAATCTACATCAAACGTTAAAGATTTTGATGATATAGAAGATTTACTATCTAGCTTAAAGTTTTATCCATTTTGAATAAATTTAAAAACAATTGGTTTATCTATATATTAAAATGTAGTGATGATACTCTTTATACAGGAATCACAATAGATTTAGATAGACGTTTAGATGAGCATAACAATTCTTCTAAAGGTGCTAAATATACTCGTATAAGAAGACCAGTAGAACTTATATATTCTGAAATGGTTGATAATAAAAGTTTGGCTTCAAAAAGAGAATATAAAATTAAAAAACTCTCAAGAGAGCAAAAACTAGAGCTAATTAAATGATGAAATTATTTGTTGATGGTGATGCTTTTCCAAATTTACTAAAACCAATTTTATTTAAACAAATTGAGCGTTTAAAAATTAAAACAGTAGTTGTGGCAAATAAAAAGATAAATATAGGTAAATCAGATTTAATAGAGTATCTTATAGTTGAGCAAGGTGCCGATGAAGCCGATAATCACATAATTGAACTAGCAAATGAAGGTGACTTGATTATTACTGCTGATATACCACTCGCAGATAAAATTATAAGTAAAAAAGCACATGCTATTGATCATAGAGGGGAACTTTATAGTATTGATAATATAAAGCAATATCTTGCCATGAGGAATTTGATGGAGAAAATTCGTGAGAGTGGAGAAATAACAAAAGGTCCAAAGCCGTTTGATAAAAAAGATGCAGAGTCATTTGCAAATCAGCTCAATGCATTTTTAACAAAGAATTATAAAAAATAAGCTATAATTCGCGAAATTTTACATCAATTTAAAAGGTATTTTTTATGTTTGATACATTAACAAGTTCATTTACAGCTGCAATAAAAAAGATTCGTACATTTGACGATGAAAAATCACTTACTAAAGCATTAAATGAGTTAAAAAAATCTCTTTTAAAAGCGGATGTTAATCATAAAGTTGTAAAAGAGTTAATAGCAAGGGTACATACAGAAACTAAAGCAAATGGAATTGGTAAAGATCAATTTTTAGATGCACTTAGAGCTACTCTTTATGAATTACTAGAGATTGGTGGAAATAGAGGTTTTACTTTTGCACCAAACCCTCCAACAGTGATTTTAATGACAGGACTTCAAGGTTCAGGTAAAACAACTACAACTGGTAAATTAGCAAATTATTTAAAAAATAAACAGAAAAAAGTTTTGGTAGTAGCAGCCGATTTACAACGTTTAGCGGCAGTTGAACAACTTCGTCAAATCACTGCCCAAATCGAAGTTGAGCTTTATGAAGATGAGAACACAAAAAATCCTGTAGAGGTTGTTAAAGCTGCAGTTGCTAAAGCTAAAGATGGTATTTATGATGTTGTTTTAATAGATACAGCAGGTCGTTTAGCTATAGATGATAAACTAATGGATGAACTTAAAGCTGTAAAAAAAGCAGCAAAACCTGATGAGATATATTATGTAGCTGATTCACTTACTGGTCAAGATGCTATCAGAACAGCTACTAGCTTTAAAGAAAAAATAGGAATTGATGGTGTAATTTTAAGTAAGTATGATGGAGATTCTAAAGGTGGTGTGGCATTAGGTCTTTCATCTCAAGTACAAGTTCCACTTCGTTTTATCGGTAGCGGTGAAAAAATGGAAGACTTAGAAGTATTTTTACCAGACCGCATTGTTAATCGTCTAATGGGCTTTGGAGATATAGAGGGACTCGCTGAAAAAACAGCATCGGCTATAGATGAAAAACAGGCTAAAAGGCTTACACAAAAAATTAAAAAAGGTAAATTTAATTATAATGATTTCTTAGAGCAAATGGAATCAATGAAGAAAATGGGTAGTATGAAATCACTTATGGGGATGATTCCTGGAATGGGTAATATGAGTAAAGCTCTTAAAGACTTTGATATGGAAAACTCAGGTGAGCTTAAAAACATCAAATCAATGGTTTCATCTATGACTAAAAAAGAGAGAGAGAATCCAGATTTATTAAATAATTCTCGCAAACAAAGAATAGCCAAAGGTTGTGGACTTACTCAAGTTGAGATAAATAAAATGATTAAACAGTTTAAAAATGCTGGAAAAATGGCTAAAAGATTTTCAGGTAAAAATGGGATGAAAGATTTACAAGCTATGATGGGACAAATGGGCGGAGCCGGAACTATTCCTCGCTAAAAATCAAAAGAGCAATGCATTTGCTGCATTATCCAAGGTATAGATTTAGCATATTTAGCTGCTAATTGTTTCAGAGTTTGACGGTGTAAAAAGTATCCCTCGAAGATGATTTTTTGAAGTTGTTCTGGTCGCCTACTTGAGCTAAAAGAAGTTTTATACTTCTTCTTGAGCCTCTGTTTTGAGTGGAATTTGATTTGCAATATGGGCATATTTTAAAGCTTTTTTAGCGCAAAGCCTGCCCTTGGGATACAATCATTTGTAAAAAATCCTTTGTCTACTCCTACTATAGAGAGCTTTAGTGAATGTTTTATACACCCATTTTTTTAATTAAGTCAAAAAAACCAACTCTCAGTGGATAGCTGTAGATGCTAAAGCAATAAAAGGTACTAAGCAAAAAGAAAAAGATAAGAAATTGGCTTTCCTAGTTTCATTTTTTGCAAGTGATTCTAAAGAGATATTTATTGCTAGAAAAACAGCTTCAAAAAGTAATGAGATACCATTAGTTCAAGAGATGGTAGAAGAGTTTGCACTCAAAGATATGATTATTACCCTTGATGCACTCCATTGTCAAACAAAGACACCTAAGGCTATTAAAGATAGCGGTAATAACTATGTAATACAGGTGAAAGATAACCAAAAAAACTCTTGGAACAACATATTTTAAAAATAGTGACAAAATACCCATTGAAATATCTTTTTATATTTCAAGTAAGCAAATGACTGCAAAAGAATACAATATTGGTATTAAAGCTCACTGGACTGTTGAGTCTATGCATTATATAAAAGATGTGACATTCGGCGAAGACGCTTCACTTATACGTACTAAAAATGCTCTAACTAATTTCTCTATCATGAGAAATATTATGAATGTTCTCAGAAGAGAAAATATATAAATTTCCCTTAGGCAATCCGAATGATTGGCGGTAACATTAAGAGACTATGTTGCCTTTTAGAATGAATCAGCCGTGATGGACTAATCCCCAATAATTCCATACCAAATTAGACAACAAGCTTGATTGCTCTATAATTAGGTACTTCAAAGCGAAAAAGTCACACTCAAAGACTTCACCCAACGGGTGTAACTTTTTCCAAAACAAGAGAA
>JAKISR010000005.1 GCA_021648465.1 Sulfurimonas sp.
CTCTATTGTCTTAAAAAATCTAGCTTCTTCAAGTTCTATTTGCTCTTTAACTGCAACAGCTTTTATAGCTAAATAATCATATTCATTGCCCATAATTTCAATAACGCTATCAACTAATTTATACATAAATGGCTCTCTGAAACCTAACAGATACCCATGTCTTACAGCACGGCGAAGAATACGGCGAAGAACATAACCACGCCCTTCATTTGAGAAGTTAATACCTTGAGCTAAAAGAAAAAATGTTGTTCTAATATGATCTGCAATTACACGATAAGATGCTCCACTTTTGTACTTATATTCTTTGCCTATAAGCTTTTGAACAAGAGAAATAATCGGCATAAAAAGTGATGAATCATAATTACTCTGTTTACCCTCTTTAATAGCAACAACTCTCTCAAGACCCATGCCTGTATCAATTGAAGGTTTTGGAAGCGGTGTCATCTCTCCATCAGCACTTCTTTCATACTGCATAAAAACAAGATTCCAAATCTCTAAAAATCTATCGCCCTCACCACCAAGGTAGTCTTCTTTAGAATTAAAATTCTCTTCACCTTGATCATAAAAAATTTCACTACATGGTCCACATGCACCTGTATCTCCCATTGACCAAAAATTATCAGCATCTCCAAGTCTAAGAATTCTATCTTTACTTAAATATTTTTGCCATAAAATCTCTGCTTCATCATCACTATCATGAATAGTTACCCAAAGTTTATCAACAGGTAGTTCAATAACTTTAGTTAAAAATTCCCAAGCATAATCAATTGCATCCTCTTTAAAGTAGTCTCCAAAACTAAAATTACCAAGCATCTCAAAGAATGTATGATGTCTAGCAGTATGTCCAACATTTTCTAAATCATTGTGTTTTCCTCCAGCTCTAATACATGTTTGGCATGAAGTTGCACGAGGGTTTTTTGGAGTTGGAATTTCACCTGTAAATATTGATTTAAAAGGTACCATTCCAGCATTGTTAAATAATAGTGTTGCATCATCAGGAACAAGCGGTGAGCTCTCTACCCTAGCATGCTTTTTTGATTCAAAAAAATTTAAAAATTCTTCTCTTATATTCATTGTCATTTCTCTTACATAAAATTACGCGATTATATCTAAAATGGGATTAAAAAAATTTAAATTATATCTATTGTACTCCTGCATATTACTTTTAAGAAATAAATTTGATATTTGCTGATATAATGTCCACTTATACTACTTATGATTCATTAATCATCTTGATATATAATAAAAATTCTCAACACAAATGGAGTTATTCTTATGAAAAAAATATTACTTATCCTTTTTTTACTTATTGGTACCACAGCTTTTGCTGGAGAAAAAGTAAATATGAATAAACAAGTTTTTTCAGCACTAAAAGCAAAAGCCAAAAAAGGTGATATAAATAGTCAATTTGCTCTAGGTGGTATGTATTATCAAGGAATAATAACAAAACAAAATCATAAACTAGCAGCAAAGATGTATGCTAAAGCTGCAAAAAATGGCCATGTTAGAGCTATGTTTAAGCTAGCTGTCATGTATTATAATGGAGATGGTGTAACTAAAAGTAATAAAAAAGCCATTACTCTTTTTAAACAAGCTGCAAAAAAAGGCGACAATAAATCTGCCATACGCTTAGCAAATATATATAATAAAGCAAAAAAATATAAAAAAGCATTTCATTTATATAAACAAGTTGCAGACGCAGGATACCCAATAGCTCAGCATAAAGTTGGAGTGATGTATAAAACAGGAATGGGGACTAAAAAAGATTTAAAAAAATCGATAAGCTACCTATCTTCTTCAGCTGCTCAAAGTTGTTCAGAAGCTCAATATACACTTGGAAAAATGTATCTTAAAGGTAATGGAATAACAAAAAATAAAGATAAAGCAAAAAAACTTTTAAAAGAAGCTTACCTGAACGGCAAGATGGAAGCAAAAACAATTTTAAATAAACAAAATTGGCATGTCATAGCAAAAAAGACATCGATGCCAGAGGAGTAAAAATTGAAAAAAATTCTATTAATTATATTGTCAATAGCTTGTATTGCATCTGCTACTCCATTGTTTGATAGATGTGGAACTTGTCACGGGAAAAAAGGAGAACGCCACTCTTTAAATTTAACAAAACCTATAGCTGGAATGAAAAAAGATGATATTGTTAAAATTTTAAAAGAATATAAAGTCGGTAGTAGAAGTATCTATGGCTTTGGAAAAATGATGAATGGTCAAACAAATAAACTCTCAGATAGTGATATAAAAACTATTGCAACTTATGTAGCATCTTTCCCTCCTGTAAAAAACACAGCTATTGCTAAAGCTAAAAAAGTTAAATCAGGTGAAGAAATATTTCAAAAATGTGCTGTTTGTCACGGAGAAAAAGCAGAAAAAAAATCACTGGGCGTCAGTAAAACAATAGCTGGTTGGGATACTAAAGAACTTATTAAAATACTCAAAGAGTATAGAGCAGCAAAAAGAGATATTTATGGTCGTGGAAATATGATGAATGGTCAATCTGGTAAGCTTACAAATAAAGAGATAAAAGCTGTTGCTAAATATGTATCTTCGCTTCCACTTGTTAAACAAGATACTGTTGAAAAGAAAAAACCAACAAGAAAAATAACTCAAGAAGAAGTTGATTATAATAATTTTATGGATGAATATTTTAAAAATTCAAAAAATCCAAATGAAACATTTGAAGCTGCAAAAGAGAGTTATAAAAAACATCAACAAAAACTAAAGGAATAAAATGAATAAAATCTCAATAGCTGTTAGTGTTGCCGCACTTTTTATATATGGATGTAGTGATAAACCAAAAGAACAAGATGAAAGTGCAAAAACTCAAAAAGTACAAGAAAGTGATACTAACGTTGAAAAAAAATCTATTTATGGTACTTCTACTACACAACCTGCAAGTGAGGATGTAGTGCTGAACACTCCACATATTGGTGTTGTGTTAGAGTCAGTTAATAGTGGTGGTTATACATATGCTAGAGTAGATGATGGTGGAAATATTTATTGGATTGCAGGACCAATGTCTACAATTACAAAAGGAACTGCCGTATCTTTCATAGAACAAATGGTTATGGTTGATTTTACAAGTAAATCATTAGATAAAAAATTTGAATCTCTTATGTTTGTAAGCGCTATGGTACCAGTAGATAAAGCAGGTAAAGCAATAGCTACTCAAGGGCATGATCATTCTCATGAAGCACACGATAGTATAACGAAAACAGATGCCAGTACACCTATAAAAATAGCAAAAAATACTAAAGGATATAGTATAGAAGAAATCTTTGCAAAAAAAGATTCTCTTAAAGATAAAAAAGTAAAAATAGATGCTCAAGTAGTTAAGGTATCTAAAGGAATTATGGGTAAAGATTGGATTCACTTACAAGATGGTTCAGGAACTGAGGGAACTAATGATATCATAGCAACTGCTGTGATGGGGTCAACTGTGCAAGTTGGTGATAAAGTTACTACTGATGGTGTAGTTAAAACAGATGTTGATCTTGGGTATGGTTACAAATTCTCAATCATTATTGATGAAGCAAAATTTACTTATCTTAAATAATCTATAAGAGCATCTTCTAGATGCTCTATAGCTATTCTTTACTTTCTGTCTGGAAAATCTTTAAATAATTTATCTATAACACTATTTATATAAGCACTTTTTTGCTCTTGTGTATGCTCCGAAGATAAGTGATCTTTTGCGATACCTTGCCATATAACTATATTTTCTTTTGCATCAAAAACCTCAAATATTACTCTTCCTTCTTCATATTCATAAGTTCTAGTTGTCACTCTCATATCAGGCTCAATTAATAAAGAAACAGAATTGTTATTTATAGATCTATTTAATCCTACATACGGGTAAGAAACAGGCCCTATGCCCATAGTTTCGTAATTTGTCTCTACTTGACTTTTTGTTTGTATATCAAGATGCATTGTTATATAAAAATCTGCTTTACTCTTAGCAACACTAATGTATCCTTTGTTTTGCATATATTTATCTAATGATTTACTTATTCTAGATCTAGTAAAATCTTTTTCATCACCTTTTTTAGTGTATATCACTTTAAATTTAGATAATGAAGAAAAATTATATTCAGGATCATGATCAACTTGAACTTGAAGTGTAGAGCACCCTCCTATAAGCATACCTATAAAAGCTGCTGTAAACCATTTTTTCATATCTATTCTCCTTACCTTGAGTCATATTAATTAAATTTGTTTATTATACTATTTTTTACTTTAGGGTGGTTTTTTAAAAAAAAAGATTAGTTAAAAGGTTTTATTTATTGATTGTTTTAGTAATTTAGCTTCATTGTTGTATCCGTTAGAATCAAAAAAGTAATACTGCTCATAAAGTTTTTTATTAGTTTGTTTTCCTAAATATGGTGCTATATCATATGAAAAATATCTCTTTAAAAATCCCAAAGTATCAAAACTATTACCCTCTACATCATAATACCTTGATATATATGTCTCCGCTAACAAATTAGTATCATTAGCAGCCTCTGCCGAATCAGTAATATTAACTAACTGATCTCTAGAGAGTGCAAAATAGCGTATTAAATCATAAGGACTTTGTATATTGTGTCTTTGAAAAATTTTATTTATTTTTGGATGATTCATCTATTTTTGAATGCTTTCATAATTAAAAACTATTGGTTGTTTTGAACCAAATAACAAAAGATCTCTTGTCTGAATATTTACAAAACTAATCACATATTCAAAAGTATCTATATATGCTTTTATAATACTCTTTAGTGTAGCTGTATCAATTTTAAAAAGAGGTACCCATTGTGCATTAATCCCACCTTGAGAGAGTCTTGATTTAACAATTTCAAAAAAATCTTTATTCATAATGTTGGATGAACCAGATAGCCAAGGATGAGATGGCTGAGAGACAATTATGTCATAAGATTTTTTTGACATTAGTAAAGCATTTCGAGCATCATTTACAATGACTTTTACTCTTTTGTCACTGTCTGTAGGAAGTTTATTATTATAGAGTGTTCGTACAGCATCAAGTATAGCAGAATCAAGCTCTACTACATCAATGCTATCTAGATTATTCATTGCCAGTGCTTTTACTGTAGTTCCACCGCCGTAACCAACAACAAATGCATCTTTTGCTAAAGGATTTAATAAAAAGGGGATTTCACCTAATAAAAATTCATTTAGAAGCAAATTGTTTTCATCACATATATCAATCCATGACTCATTCCTTCCATTGTTTAATAGTTTCATAATACATGGTTTATTATCATAACTAAAGATACTTATAACTCCAGTTTGTCCCTCTTTAAGGTAATGAGTCGTTGTTTTCGTGTTAATATGAACATTAGCGGGAATGCCTTGCTTTAAAACTATACCTATCATAGAACGATAATCAATATGTGTGAGCTTGTCACTTAAGAGTATAAAAACAATACTAAAACCAACCCAAATATATGAAATCTTTTTAATTTTAATATCTTTGATAAAGAGTAGTGAAGAAACTAATACTAATAATGCTACAGCTGTTAATAATATATCAGTAGAAAAATATGGAATTATCCAAAAACCTGCAATTATCGAACCTAATATTCCTGCAATAATATTAATAGCATATGCTTTACCTACATGAGAATATAGTGAGTAAATATTATTAGAATAAAGCTTTAAAGCAATTGGAAAAAGTGCACCAAAAAGAGCGGTTGCCGGCAATAGCAGTAAAAACATTGCAAAATATTTACTCCACTTGTAAATAAACGGATTATCTTTGAAAATACTGAGTTGCTCATAGATTTCTGGGAATTCACCTAAACCAATACGAGCAACTAGTAACATTATACTAAGCAGTATTAAACCAAAAAATAAAAATTTATTTATATCAATTTTAGATAAATATTGAGACCTAACCATAAACGAACCAATAGTAACTCCTGTTAGAAACATGGCGAGAATCAAAGAGAAACCATAAATAGTATTGCCTGTATAGATAATAAGATACTTCATCCAACCAACCTCTGTTGCCATAGCACTTAAGCCGGTCACGAACAAAACAATCAAAGCCTTGTTATTAAATCTTGTAGGTTCTTGTGTAGCAATATAAGATTTTAAAATGAAAACAGATGAAAAATAAGATAGTTTATATAAAACAAAACCAACAAGTACAATAAATAGATTAAGTGAAGCAGCTATATATAATGTGCCATCTAAACCAAAATGGGGTATCAATATAAGGCCTGATAAAAGTACACCAACTACTGCACCAGCTGTGTTAATGGCATAAAAATATGCTAGCTTCAATCCAATCTCATTTTTTTGTTTAATTGCAACAGACATCAGTAATGGAAAAGTTGTACCTATAAAAAATGTAGGTATAAAAAGCAGTAACATTACAATAAAAAACTTTAAACCTAAACCAGCTTCAACAATATGAAGCATAGAGATATAATAATCAAGATTTAAAAGAATTGGCAGTAGCAAAACAGCACTTAGAGCAATTATAATCTCTGCAAAAAGATAAATTTTAAATGAGTTTTTAAATTTTTTTATAATTGTACCTGTAAAATAACTACCTAATCCAAGTCCAAGAAAAAATGTTGCTAAAACTATACTTATTGAAACTGAAGTAGCTCCAATACTCAAACTAAGCAGACGAACCCAAAGTACCTGATACATAAGAGCAGAAGCACCAGAGAGAAGTAAAAAAAGTGAAACTATCCATTTTGTAGATATACTACTCACAATGATGTAATTTACACATTACTTCTCTTTTTAGTTTTATTTATTTTTTACAGGTTTTATTTTTAGCAACTTATTACGATTGAATGATGCCCAAATAATTAATACAATCACTACTGTTATAACATAATATATCCACTCAGGAATTGGGATTGGATCGCCTGATGCATATGAATGTAGACCTGAAAGATAATAATTAACACCAAAGTATGTCATTATAACTGTTGAATATGCTACAACAGAAACGGCATTAAATATAAAGTTTGAACTTATGACTTTAACAAAACGCATATGAGTTACAAATACATAAACTAAGATAGTTATTAATGACCATGTTTCTTTTGGATCCCAACCCCAATAACGACCCCATGATTCATTAGCCCAAACACCGCCAACAAAGTTTCCTAAAGTAAAAAGTGAAAGTCCAACAATCATAGACATTTCACTAATTCTTGTTGATTCTAAAATATTCACACTAATTTGTTCTTGTCTATTTTTATTGCCAAGCATAATATAAAAAATTAGTGAGATAAATCCCAAGAGTGTACTAAGGCCTAAAAATCCATAACTTGCGGTAATAACCGATACATGTATGGTTAACCAATATGATTTTAAAACAGGTGCCAATGTGGTTATTTGTGGATCTAGCCAACTTAAATGTGCAACAAAAAGGGTAATACCTGCAAATATTCCTGTTGTTGCCACGGCTAACTCTGATGATCTTGCAAATAAAATTCCGGATAATATGATAGACCAAGATATGTACAACATAGCTTCATATCCATTACTCCATGGTGCATGTCCTGAAATATACCACCTTAACCCTAAGCTAATTGTATGAGCAATAAATCCAATAATTAATATTCCAAGAATAATACGCACTATACGCTTAAGGTCCAGTTTTGGTTTTGCTAAACGAACAAAAATTAGTATCAGTAAAACAAGTCCTGAGAGTAAATAAATTGGATAAAGTCTATCAAATAAATTTAGCTCATTGTATAAAAGTTCTGCTTTAACTATTGTATCACTTGGAATTAAATCTGGAGATATTTTCTTTTGGTGTGCTTTTATAGCATCAATTGCTTTATCAGCATCACTCCAATCACCTGTTTTAATACCCTTATTTAAACCTACTGCATTTTGTCTTAATAATGCAAGAACTGTTTGTGAAGCTTGTTTTGGAAACTCATTTAATGCATGCTCAGGATAATACCATTTATTATTAGGATCTCCCATTAAAGGAAATACACTCATGAAGCGACCTGAGTACACCATATATGCTACATTTATTCTCTCATCTACTTTGATGATTTCTCTATCAAATGTACCTCTTTGTGAAGCACGCTTACGGATAGATTCTTGTGCTATTTTAGCAAGTATATATTCACCTTTCCTATTAAAAGCTTTAAAGTAAGCAACTCTTTTTTGTGATGGCTTCATTCCAAGAAGTTTTTTAACTTCTGGATGAAAAACCTTAATCATTTCAACTTCTTTCCATTCTTCTGAATTATATGCCATACTTAAAATAATTTGATTATGATTCATCCCAAACATAGAATCAGTTCCAGCTATTTTATTTAAATACTCACTAGTTAAAGTATCAAGAGGTTTGATTCTACCTTGAGCTTGTACCAATAGTGTTCCATAATAGTCTGCATGCTCTTTATCAATATTTTTTAAGTTTTCAATGTTTATAGTAGATGCCGATAATGATTGCGCATTAAACAGAGTTGCAACTAATACAAATGCTGCTATGATACTGGCTTTATGCTCATATCTCTTTCTGGAGAGTTTTCCAAAATGACTATTTGGATTCATAATGTTTAAAAACATTCCTATTGCCAAAAGTGTATAACCTAAATATGTTGGCCATTTTCCTGGATCATGATTTACTGAAAGAATTGTTCCTTTCTCATCTTTGTCATATGATGATTGAAAAAATAGATATCCTCCATAATCAAGAACATTATTCATATAAATTTTATACTCTTTCTGAACAAGATTTACTTTATCTATTAAAGTAACATCACTTTCATATGATGATGGACTCATAGAACCAGGGTATTTTTTCATTATAAAATCTCTCAATTTTAACGAAAATGGTAGTTCTAAAATCTTTGATCCCCACTCTAAAGAAAAATCAACTCCATCTATAGTAAAATTTTCTGTGAAACCTTTATATCTCTTACCCATTCCCATAAGAGCAACTTCATGATTCTGACCATTATATTCAACATCAACAATCAAAGCAGAAAGTAGTTGTTCTTGTGTGTCTGAAGTAACATTCATGCTCTTTTTATATTCATTTTCACTAGTTAATTTTACAGCACCTTTTATAAATGCTTTTCTTGAAAGAATTTTAATATTATTAATATTTAATAACATCCTTGTGTCAAATTTGTATATATTTCCTGCTTTATAAAAATTTTCTGATTGATCACTCATTTTTAGATATTTAATAGGGACATTTGATACAAATGTTATCTCTTTATCTCCATCACTAATCAAACGAAATGTAGGTTTACTTTTCGTAGGCTCTTTATCAAAACTTATTACAAATGGACCAAAATCAAGAATTTCACCACTTTTTATTATGTATTTTTCAGGACCTTGTGGTGCATATAGTACAAACTCAACAATTGGAACTCCATTTGGATCTTTAACAGCACTTTTAACAGCTTTTTTAATAAAGTTTTTATACTTTACACTAACATCTTTACCATCAATATCAAGTGTATTATTAAATTTTTTTCCACCAAGTTCTGATATATAAATTATATCCTCTGTATAAAATTCTTTTGAGTCTTTTTGTGCTTTTATTTGTAAAAAAGCATCTGAAGAAAGCATTTGATTTACAGTATCACCTTCTCGTATATGCATTACACCTTCATACCCATAATAACGAGTAATCCCAGAGCCAAGTAAAACAACTAAAAAACCTACATGAAAGATTAAAACAGGTATTTTTTTCTTCTGAATCATTTTATAACGAATTATATTTCCAAGTATACTAATACCTAAAAATATCTGTATTGCTTCAAACCACCATGTTGCATATATTAATGCCCATGATGTATCAATACCATGATCATTTTCTATAAATGTTCCCATAGCACTTGCTATTGCAAACACTAAAACTAGTACCACCATTAATTTCATCGAAATTAAAAATGACCATAATTTTTTAATAATTATCATTTTTTTCCTTAAGCTTTATGAATATTATATATTATAACAATATTTTATAACACCATATAAAATAATAGTCTATCATACTGTTATTAAGCAATAGTTAATATATTCTTATTTTACTAGCTTTTATGGAAATGGGCTAATATCAGGATCAGGTACACCAGTCCAACCCATACCACCATGGCACATTCCTCCACCACAATTGGTTCCCGATATATCATTTGTATTTATATCAGTAAGTGCATTTTTCTTAAATCCAGTAATTTTTAAACTGTTACCTAGATAATTATATGGCTCAGGGAAATTATCATAACCAATTAGTCTAGACACAGGGGAGCCATGTGGAACTGCTACATGGCATGTTACACAACTGTAATTTTTGTTTCTCATAGTAGCATTCCATTGATTTTTATGAGGCTCCATAAGATTATGACAATTTTTACAAAAATTACCACTATCACCAACAGTTCCTATATCATCCGTATCATAAAGTGTTATACCATCTGATTTAGTTGGCCAATAGTAGTTATTATTATCGCCCTTTAACATAAATTTTTGATTGGAGCCATGTGGACCTTTTGGATCAACAACATTTAGTTCATTGTCAGCACCATGACAATCTGAACAATACATTGTTGTATTTCCCACATTTGTCCATGGACTTACCATTTGAACTGCTGATAATGCTTGTGGAGAATATGACCCTGGTCTTCCAGCTGCACTATTTGGAAAAACTACAGGGTGTCCAGATTTGTTTTCTTTATTTAATTCCCATGCAACATCAGTAAGGGGAACATTAAGTGGATCACTTACTGATGGGTAAACAGAAGCTGGATTATTTGGAGCTATGGAAGTACCCAATCCCCAATAAGAATGACATTTAAAACAAATTTGATACTCTTTTTCTGATTCTGCCATTGTTGCGAAAACTGTTGGTTGCGTCCATTCTGTTGGCCAGGTAGGTTCAACTCCTGAAACACCTTCTAATACTGGAGAAACATCATTTGTTGGTATTGTTGGATACATTTGATCATCTGGTACATGATTTGAAGATGAAACCCTATGTGGGTTATGACAATCCACACACTCAACATGTTGTGAATCTGAAAATGTTAACCCTTTTGAACCTACTGGATATTTAGCTACATCTGTCCCATAAAGTACATCAAGGTTTGTATGTACTCCATCAATATCTTTTATGGATCTGTGACTATATTGTCTATCTATAATTGATTCTATATCAACATTTGATGATAACGTTCCTGTACCATGACATGGTGCTGCTGTACGATCACCTGATGCTCCCATGAAACAAGTATTTTGTTCTATCTTTCTTTGAAGATATGGTTGTCCAGATGCTGCATTATGTGGCGTATGACAATTTATACAAAACAACTCTGCTACACTATTTACTCCATATTTATCTACAACTGCTGAATCAGAATAAGAAAAAACTACCGTTTCATGTGGGTTTGGAGAACCACCAGAAGGACGCTTAACATGGCATGATTTGCACATGTCTACCATATTTTCAGCTAGTGTATCATTTGTACTTATATGCAAAAACCTATTGCTACCGCCATTGGCATTTTTTGCCTCTTTATGTGGATTATGACAAGATGAACATTCTACATATTTACCAGCATACCCTTGATATTCATAAAGTTTTATTGGTAAAGCTGGTGTAGCTACTAATTCTGCACTACGAGTTCCAATATTAAAGTTTTTTACAATTGTTGAATCATAAATAACTCCAATTGGGTGATGATAAGATAAGTCTGTTCCTATATACCCACCATCGGCTGGCAATATCGTCCCATCTCCAGCAACGCCACTCATCGTTATAGTAGCATCTCTTCCTCTTAATTTAGATACAGAACCAACTGCAACTGTTCCATCATGACAACTTAAACATTGACGAGAAAGTGCACCTGGTGTATCATTTGCACTTCCTAAATCTGTCTCCATCTCTGGATATCCCATTCTTCTAAGGTGATTACTATCATACATTGTGTAGTTTGAAGTTGGCATACTCCTATTCCAAAGTGGCTTACCAACTGCCTGTGCTTGATGTGGTATATGACAAAAGACACAAATCTCTGTTTCACTTACTGCTTTAACAGTACCCGCACTTGTTACTGAAAGATTATGTTTAGTATTACTTATTCCTGCATTTAAAAAACTGCTTAAAAATATTAAAGTTCCTAATATAAATATCCTAATTAGTCTCATTGTGAACCCCTCTATTTGTCTCTAAAACTTACTATATTATATCTTAATTTTTTATTTAATCAATAAAAACACTTTATAGATAATTAATTTAATTTTTCTTTTGGTTTATCTTTTTCTAGTTTTATTGAATTCTTTTTATTATTAGGATTTTTAAACTGCTCTTCTTGAAGATGCTTAATTGCTATAATAATCCAATCACCATCTATTTTTTGCAATGTGTAATGCATTTTATAAAATATCTGCACTGGTTCAACAACTATTTTTTTGGTTGATATATCAACATAAGAATAACTCCAATTCTCTAAAGTTTTTATCGTCACATTATTATCATTATAAGCAATCACTCCAAATCTAAAATCGTTAATTTTAGAAAGCATAACAAGGTTACTATCATGCCAAGCTCTTACCCATAACATTAATTTTGTAACCATCTCTTTTTTCATAAAGCTTTTAAAAAAATCCGTTTCACTGGTCTTTGCCATCTTTATAATGCCATAGTTGTATTTTAAAATAGTATTTTTTATGAATTTATCTTCATTAGCTTGTAAAGTTAAAGCACAACAAAATAATATCAATAAAAATAATATATATCTCTTCAATTATAAGCCTTTAAAAATCAATAAACAGCATCATCTACATATCTTCTATATTTTAATCAGATATATTTAAACGCTTAAATATTTGAAATCTTTTATTATTAGTATCGCTGACATATATTTTATCTTCTTTACTAATTGTTATATCTATGGGGAGAGAAAACTCACCTCTATTTGTCCCATACCTTCCAAATAACATTAATAATTCCCCTTTGGGGTTAAATATTTGAACAACATTAAACAGGGTGTCACTTACATAAATATTTCCATCACTATCAAGTGCTATTCCTCTTGGGTTTGCAAAATTACCTATTTGTTCTCCTAATTTTCCAAAAGAGTGTATATATTTACCTGTGCTATCTAATATTTGAACACGATGGTTCATAGAATCCGTAATATAAAGCTTTCCATCTTTATCAATATCTATATATGTTGGTTTATTAAATTCTCCATGTTGTTTTCCGTGTTTACCAATAGATGAAAGTAACTCTCCGCTTAAACTTGTAACATGTACTTGATTAGATAAAGTATCTACTATATAAAGTTTTTTTTCATCTGGGGACAAGGCGAGTCCTACAGGTCTTTGTATCTTTTTATTTTTAATAATATGACTAAAGTCTCCATTCTTTTTAAATACATAAACCTTTGCACGAACAGAATCCGAAACATAAATATTACCTTTTTTATCTGATACAACATCTACGGGATACATAAAATTTTCTTTTTTAGAGCCTTCTAGCCATATAACTTCATTATTACCTTGATCAAAAATATAAACTTTTTTAGCAAATATATCAGTTGTATAAATTTTATCTCCTGCTACATGCATTCCGAACGGTGCAGACAAAGAAAAATCATCTTCTCCAAAAATAAAATCTTTAAATTTTGCAAAAAAACCTTTCTCTATCCCTAAATCTTTGGCCTGATTTATTAAAGATATATATTCTATTCTAGGTATATCAGGAGCTTGTGGCCAAACTAATTTAGTATTATCTTTTGCATATAAAGGATTTATAAATATAAAACAAAGACTTATCAGTATAAAAAATTTCACTATTTACTCCTTAAAATGTTCTTCTAATTTTTGCTAACAAGACTTGACGAGTTGATTTTGCTTCATCTGAAACTGACTTAGCGTAAGAATAATTGTAATCATACGAAATCGAAATTGTTGTTAACCCCAATACAGATTTTAACTCCGCTTTATATGAGTAGTTTAGTGTATTATACCCTAAATCTTTATTAAAATCTGCAGCAGTTAAAAAATTTAATCTTCTAAAAAAACGATACCTAAATTTAAAGCCTGCACTTAATTTTTCACTTTTTCTTACTACTGTGCTACCTGATGTTTCTGTGATATCAATACCAATATTTGAACTAAGGTTTCCTTTTATTCCTACTGGACGAGTATAATATAATTTATCACTAAATGTTATTGTAGTGGTATCCCCAGGCGAGCTGTATTCCGCATTTAATACATTTCTAAAATTATTATATACAGATAAAAGAGAGAAACCAATATCATACTTATCAGTAGAGTCTTCTGTGGAGCGTGTTCCAATATAACCAGCATTTAAATGTAGGCGTGAATTTATGGATGGTAATTCTTCTGATAAATTTGCAATTATAGAATAGCTAGTATTATTGGTACTCGTTGATTCATTTGTTACTGTTGTAGTATTTGTATCTTGACTTGTAGATGAACTATTTTGTTGTCTAAAAGTTGTTTTTAATGAGCTGGTGTAACTTAGTCTTCGTTGTGGTGTTAACTGTTTTGTATTATTATAGGTTCCACTTAATGAAAAAACAGCTGTATCTCCATTAGAAGATGGCCCTTCATAAGAAAAATAATTTAAAGTTTGAGTAAATAAAAGATTTTTTGTTATATTGTAAATAAACATTTCATTAATATCAAAAGTGTCTGTTTTTTCTAAAGTAGTTTGAGTACTATTAACATCTTTTAATACATTAAATTCTGTACTACTAATTGCTGTATCTGCACTTAATTGATAATCTGCATCTGGTTTCCAGCCTATATTAAAATTTCCTGTCATAATTGAAGAATCACCCTCTGTTCCAGTAGCGTATCCAAAAGATGATGATATCGTAATATCTTCTGATAAAATTGAACTATGTGTTAAACTAATATTATCATTACCCTCTGATGTATTATTTGTAGTTCCTGATGAATATTCTTGTGTATCCGTTGTTGTATGTGAATATTTTAACATTACGCTATCCATGTCTGTTTTATATCTAACAGATGATTCATACCTCAAAATTGTTCTATCAAAAAGCTTATCTTCTGTATTATCCGTATTTGATGATTCTGATGCATCATAATTAATTTCAATCTCATCAAATTTTACTTTTCCCGATAACCCGTAATTATCATTTTTTGAATTTAAATTAATAATTTGACCAGAATTTATACTCGTTCTTGGTCTGTTTGATGTTCTATAATAAAGCCTAAAAGGAAATTTACTACTTCTTAAAAAACTTGTATTTATTGCGAAATCTTCACTGTTTTCTTTTGTTTTTCCACTATTAACACTACCATCTTGTGTTATATTATCAAAACGTAGTAAAGTATCTATTTTATATGAGAAAAGATTAGGGTTGTAAATATGACCATCATAATCAAGTTCGTATTCTTGAGTAAGTTTCTTTTGTTCAATAATAGTACCATCGAGATCATAAGATTGATCGTCATATAAAAAAGATATGGCTCCACTAGCTCCTCTATCTTGATACCTTGCATGGATAATGGTAGAGCAAATTAAAAAGAAGAATATGATTAATCTAAAAAATTTCATTTAAATTATTGAATAATTTTTGCTTCTGATTCTAATTTTTTAAGAAGTTTTTCTTTTATCTTTTTCTCTTCTTTTTTGATTAAATCTTTTTCTAAACTTTTTTTTACTTTGTCAAAAGAGAGTTGATTGGTTTTTTTCTTATCTGTTACTTTAACTATATAAAAACCAACATCTTTCTCAATGATTTTACTAACTTCACCAACTTTCATATTAAAAGCTTCTCTTTCAACATTTTCATGAAGTCGTCCTTTATGTAAAAAGCCCATATCTCCGCCCTTTATACGACTCATTGCATCTGAATACTTAGCGGCAATATTACCAAAATCTTCACCCGATTTTATTTTATTTAATGCTTCTTCCGCTTTAGCTTTAGCTTTGCTTTTTCCTTTTGGATCTGTAGGATTATTTTTAACATATATTAAACTAACTTTAACTTTTTCAGGCTCTTTAAATTTATACATATTTTTTTTATAATACTCTTTTAATTCAGATTCTGTTTTAGTTATTTTTAATTTTTTCTTATAAAGTTGTTCAAGTACACTTTTTTTAGCATATCTCTTTTCTATTATTTTTATACTTAAGCCAACTCTCTTTAATTCTCTCTCTATAGCTTTTTTTGATCCAAGTTCATTCATAAGTTTTTTATAAATTTCTTTCATCTCTGTATCATCTGGTTTAATTCCTATAGATAACGCATATTGGTATAAAAGAGTAGATTTTATAAGTGCTTTCATAGCCTTTTTTTTAGTTTTATTTAAACTACTCTCTTTTGCTGAAGCATGATATGCTGACATTGGCATCAAAATATTTATCTCTTCTTGTAATTCCTCATTTGATAGTGCCATTCCATTAACAACAGCTACAGTATTTTCTGGCATTATATTTTTACCTGCAAAAAGTGATATAGAAAGTGTTATAGCTAAAAGTATCTTTTTCATTTATTCTCTGCCTTTATTTTTTCAACTGTTTTAATATTGTCATCTTCTTTAAGTTTTTCTTTTTTTGGTTCTACAAATTTATATTTTTTATACTCTAATGGATTTTTTTCTTTCCATTTAGCACTTAAATATTGAAATGTTTGTGCTCTTCCTGTAAAACCATCTGCAATAATAATCTTATCATTTTCATCAATATATAAACCTGCAATTAATCTAAAAGTAGCTGGTTCTGTGTAGCCTGCATAACCAAAATAGAGAAGCAACTCTCCTGTATCAGTAAATATTTGAACATTATTAAAAGCACTATCTGCTACATATATGTTACCTTCTGTATCTACGCCTACGCCTTTTGGTCTAGCAAAATTACCTGCTCTATCTCCAACTTTTCCAAATTTTCTTATAAATTTTCCATCTTTATCAAATACCTGTATACGAAAATTTTGTGTATCTGTAATTACAATATTATTATTTCTTATATCTACTGCAATATTAGTTAAAAAATTAAATTCTCCATCACCAACTCCGCGTTTTCCGATTGTATTAAGAAGTTTTCTTGTTTCTAAATCAAATATTTTAAAATTATGTCCCTTTGTATCTGCAACATAAAGTCGATTTAGCTCTTTATCTATTGCAATTCCTGTTGGATGGGTCAAAACTAATTTATCACCAATAGCGTATTGGTATACTCCTTGTTGATCATATACTAATATTGATTTATGGCGCGTATCACTAACATATACCATCCCTCTACCATCAACACTAACATCTACAGGACCACCCAATGTACCTGGACCAGATCTACCAAAATATGAAACATCTTTTGTTTTTTCATCAATTACATATACAAAGTTTGCTGCGGTATCAACCACATAAAGTCTGCCATTATAGATACTTACGCCATATGGTTTTATTATTACAGGGCTAGAGTTTTTACTTTTTATAGTTTCGCCTAAAAAAATATCTAATGTATTTAGCTTTGTAACCTCTTCTTTTTCTCCTTTATATGTATCTAGATATGCAATTCTTGGTTCAGCTGGAGCGGATGGAAATACAACAACAGTCTCTTTTACTTCAATTTTTTTACTAGAACAACCTTGCATAGACAATATAAAAATTATAGAAACAATAAAATATAAAATTTTCATAACTCAACCTTTTTTTTACAAACTTTCTTAGTTTTTATACTAAAATAAATATTAATATCACTCCAGGTCTTTCCTAAATGTTGATTAAAACAGGCCTTATTTAAAGAATAGAGTGCTTCACTAGCATTAAATTCTAATAAATTTAATTTTCCTGTGCTATAAAGAATGTCTTTTTTTGTGTAATATTTCATATTAACATTTTTTTTGATACCATTCATGTTTACTTCTAAAACTATATCACCTTCATCATAATTATATTTTTCAATTACTATTTTATTTCTACGGCTTTTTTGCTTATTATTTAAAGACTCATTAACCTCTTTAAAATTAATAGGCTTAAGATCTATGATTGTAGCTTCTATATTATCACCTTCTAGTATATTGAAAAAATATTTTAGTAAATTTTCATTTACTTCTTTTTGTGCTGTATATACACTTTTTTTATCTATAATAATTTTATAATTTTTTAACAATTCCAAAATATTTTCTGCACCATCAGAATTTTTTATATATGTTATATCTTTAAATCTACCAACTATTCCAACTTTAAAATTTGTTTTATATCCTTCAAAATATATATCTATCTCTTGAGCTTGCTCTAGGGTACAATTCTCAGTATTAATTGCACTTACTTTTGCATTACTGATAGATAAAGAAAAAAATAAAATAAAAATAATTTTTTTCACCTTAAATCCTCACAATTTTTTTAATATTCCTAATATTTATATAAGTATATCTATTAATATATAAATATTAAGATATTATCGCAAGATAAAGGCAGATTTAAAAAGGAAAGTATGTAATAAATCACTAAGTGAATACTCACTTAGTGATTGGATATATTTACCTATGATAAAATATTTCTATTTATCATGACAACCGAAACAAAGTTCACTTTGCACATTAGAATGGCGAAGATAATTAACTTGTAAAGCAGTCGCTTGAGCTACACCTGTAGCATTATGTGGATCATGGCATGAAGCACATTCAACTCTATCACCTGCTGCTCCTCTAAGTAATGATGCAACAGTGGTACCACCATCTGCTGTTTTCCATGCTCCACCTGTACCAACTGGAAGAGTATCAGTTATAGCTCTTAGACTTGCTCTTCCAGGGATATATTGAATAGAAACTGGGTGATCATTCGAAAGATCAATATTACCAGATGTTAAAACACCCAAATCACCACCTATATTACCACCATAAACTGTTGCTATACCATTAATAGTACCTGCAACACCCGCTGTTCCTGATGCCAATGAACCCATTCCAGAACCTGGAGCATTCACAATTGAATCAATTGCACTCACACCATCATGACAACTTAAACATGCAAGTGAAGAGTTTGCTGGAGTATCTAAAGTTTTTGTTCCAGCTACTGTACCAGCACCAGAAGCACCACCACCATACATATCAAAAGTTTGACCTGCGACTGACTCTTTATTCCAAATTGGTGCACCAGTGAAATCTATATTAGCCGCGTGAGGTGTATGACAATATACACAAACTTCACCATTATCACCAGATACTCCAGTACCAGGACCAGTAGCACTTAAATTATGTGGACTTGATGCAGCTGTAACTGACTCTCCACCATAAGCAGTTGTACCCGATGTACCTGCATTTGTGCCATCACCAGCAAATACCGCCGATGATATAAGCAATATTGCAGCTAATACGCTGATTTTATTATTAATCATCTTATCTCCTTTTTTGCTAAAGTATATAAGTAACTTTTATACTTTATCTGAAATAAGTATAACTAATTCTAAACTTAACAAAGCTTAAAATTCTAAATTAATGTTACCCATTAATACTCGGTTACTATTGGTAACACAATTTAAGCACTAGTTTATAATTACTTTTGATGGCATCTTTTACACACGCCAAACACACCTGTACCAGTCATGCGAAGTAATTTTACTCCTTTAGAACCATGTGGATTATGACAGCTACTACAATAAAAGTCTCTCCCTGGGCGAGACGGATCTTTTCTGTCCTTTGTTGGATGAGCACCTTGATTTCTTCCAAATACAAAACTTGAAACAACATGCTTACCACTTGCTTTTTCTGAATGACATGTTGTGCATAAGTTCCAAACTGGTTTTCTAAGAAAAAATTCATTATCAGACCCATGAGGATTATGACATCTCACACAATGCCCATCATTTACTGGACCATGTCCATAAGGATTTGTTTGCCAAGCTTCTATTTGATCATGACAAAGAGCACATGTATTTGAGATTGGACTTGGTGTTAAATATTTTGAAGTACCTTTTTCATCTAAATTATATTCTGAGACTTCACCATTATGACACTCTAAACAAAGCCAATTAGCAACAGGAGAATGTGTATTTTTTGTATTTAACATCCCATTGTGACATCCATAACATGTCGTTTTAGTAACATCTTCAAATACATTTCCATCTGTGGGAATATTAGATTCCATAGTATGGCAAGACTTACATTTGTTTTCATTTTCTTGCGTATGATAATAATTAAGATTATAGTCTTCTGCGTCTTCTTCATTAGCACCTTCAAATAATTCAGATAAAAAATAAATATCTCTTTTTTCTTTATCTATTAATTGAGAGTTTTTATATGAGCTTACATGTATATCATTTTGTCCTACATTTAATACAATAGTTTTACAATAAGTTTTTTTTGATTTATCTACTTTTATGGTTGCGATTTTATTGTTTTTTTGTGATATTACTATAGTATCAATTTCTTTGTCTATAATCTCTATTACAAAAGTGCTATTTTCGCCTACATATCTTGAGTTATCTAATGGTTGAAGAATTTTGATAGAAGAGCTTATTTCATTTGCATTGCCGCTAAAAGCGACAAAAAACAAAATTAATAGCGTATATACAAACTTCATATTAGATTTTATTTAAGATTTACTATTGGTTTATCTTTATCATAATGACGTCTAGCATGACATGCAGGAGCACACGAACCACCACTTTCGGTTTCTATGAAGCGAATTGGAAAACTAATTCTTCCAAATTTTGTTTTCTTTCTTAAATGGTGTGGATACTCTTTTGTACCATGAAAATCATGACAAGCTCTACAAGAACGACCTTTTTCTTTGTTTACATGTACATAATGCTGATTTACTGAACCATTTCTAAAGTTTGTTGCTGTTGTTGTATTTTTATCCATAATTTTTGCTTTATCATGACATTGAAAACAGATATAATTATCTTCATCAAAACTTTCATAAAAAGTTCTTGGAAATGGTTTTTTAAGCATCCTTAGATTATTTGACCCGTGTGGATTATGACAAGCTGCACAATCTCCCCAAAGAATTGGTCCATGCCAATCTGGATTTTTATCAAGATGTTTAGCAATATTTTGAAGCTTATATCCTGTTTCATCAGTTATTAAAGTTTGATTGTGACAGGTTAAGCATAACTCCTTAGATGTATCTTTAATCAAAAATTTTGGATGCTCCGAACCATGTGGATCATGACACTCAAGACATTTTCTTGGTCTATTAAGTGCTCCATGTTTATCTGTAACTTCATTAATCCACACCTCTTTTTCCACATGGCACATAACACATAAATCTTTTTTACCATCAGCTTTTAACTGATATAAATGATCTTCAGTATGAGGGTCATGACAATTTGTACACTGATCTTTTACTGGTGGGTGGATATGTGTAGTAGTATGTAAAAATTCATCTTTTGCTTGATGACAAGCTGTACAAAGCTCATTTATACTAGATGCTATTAAAAGTTTAGCATTATCAGATTCATGTGGATCATGACAAGCTGTACACGCACCAGCTGCTACTGGACCATGTATGAATTTCTTTGAATCTTTTGCTTCATGGCACATAGCACATAGCTCTGGTGGATCCATTATTAAATCTTCCTCACCTTTAGCATCTGCATGACACACTGTACAATCACCCCATGCATATGGAGGGTGAACAACTTTTTTTGTAGATTTTAATTCTGTTCCATAAAATTTTTCTAGCTCTGTTAATGCAACTTCTTTCTCTTGAACTTGTGCTGCAAAAATATTTAAACATGCTAATAATAAAAAAGTAAGTAACTTTGCTATTGTTAATCTATTATTTCTCATTTTTACCCTTACTGTTTTATTTTAAAGTTATGTATCATTAGCAATAATAATATATGTTGCTAAGCTTTTCATATCTTCATCAGATAATATTTTAATTTTTATTAATTGTGGATTCATTACTAAAGCACGCTTTGGTTCAACGATAGGTTTACCTTTGCTTTTAAGGTAATTTAATAAATCTTCCCCTTTTCCAACATAAGCTTTTGATATTCTATGCAAAGATGGCCCGATTGTGTCATTACTTTTTTTATGACATAAAGTACATCCTTTTTTTTCAAAAATCTCTTTACCTTTATCTTTGGCTGAGGCATCTATTAAAAATAGTACGAAAATAAATAGACTTAGTATTACTTTTTTCATTAACATTCCCTTTTCCATTACGTAACGTCTTAGGATTATATCATAACTTTTTCTAATTCTAAAGCAATACACTATCTTTTAAAAATTTTATAATACTATCAAATAAAAGACTAAAAATAATTTCACTCTTAACAAATCATTACACTTTTAATTTCGCTCATCTCTTCTATTGCAAATCTTGGACCTTCTCTTCCAACACCACTTAATTTAACTCCACCGTATGGTTGGATGTCAAAACGAAGAGTTGGCATATCGTTTATAACTATTCCTCCAGCGTCAAGTTCATATATTGCTCTTTGAGTAAGTTTTAAATCATTTGTAAAAATAGAAAACTGTAGCCCATAAGGTGAGTTATTCATTCGTGGAAGTGCTTCATCAAAAGAGTTAACTTTTATCAAACTAACTATTGGTGCAAAAACTTCTTCACAAATTATAGCCATATCATCTCTTACATCTACCATCACACAAGGATTAAACATTTTTCCTTCACAATGTGGAGAAAACAATGCTTTTGCACCCTCTTTAATTGCACTCTCAACCCAACTCATTGCACGAAATACCGATTCTTCATCAATTAAAGGACCCATAAATGTATCATCATTATATGGAGAACCAATTACTAGTTTTTTTGTCTCACTTGCCATTTTAGCTGCAAACTCATCATAAATATCAGCATTTACATATATGCGTTGAAGTGAAATACAAACTTGACCAGAATTAACAAAAGCACCTAAAGTACATCTCGTAGCCGCTAAATCTAAATCAGCACTATTGTCTATATATGTCGCTGCATTGCCGCCTAGCTCTAATGACACTTTTTTAATTCCTGCATTTTTAGTAATAATTTCACCAACTGGCACACTTCCTGTAAAACTAATTACTCTAGGAATATCACTAGTAATGAGAGCATTTCCAACTTTTGCATCACCGTACACTACACTAAGAGCATCTTTAATAGCAAACTCACTCTCAATAAAAAGCTTTGCAAATTTATATGCAGTTAAAGGTGCTTCTGGCGTCGGCTTTAGCACAACTGTATTTCCTGCTACAAGTGCTGGAGCTAACTTATGTGCCACTAAATTTAATGGGAAATTAAAAGGTGTGATAGCTACCACAACACCAGCTGGCTCTCGCATAAAAAAAGATGTGGTTTTTTTACCACTACTCATTGCATCTGTATTTATAGTTTCACCATGCATTGTTCTCATAGTCTCTGCACTTAAAATTACTGTTTCTATGCATCTATCTACCTCAATTCTTGCAAATGTTATAGGCTTACCAACTTCATCAACTAATGTCTTTGCAATATCTTCTTTATTTTCTTTTAGCTTTGTTGCAACATCTAAAAGCCAATTACATCTTTGAGATAATGTTGATTTTTTTGCTTGGATTGAAGCATTTTTAGCAATTTTTAGTGCTTTTCTCACATCATTTTCATCACATATTGAAGCGGTAGAAACAATTTTATTATTATATGGGTTTCTTCTCTCACTTTTATTTTCTTTTTGAGTTTCTTGTGAACCAAAAAATATTTTTGCATTCATAAAATCGTTCTCCTTTTAATATAAGGGCAGCTCTGAAGAAGTTAGAGTTTTTAGAGGTGCTCATAATGTACTTGAAAATATTATACCATTAAAGATTTATAATTCAGATTAGTAAAATAGTTTTATTTTTTAATTCTTGATTTTGTAGTATAATACGCATAGATACAAAAGGAGGATGTTATGCAAGTTAATAGCTATATATTTCAATCACCTTATTCAAGTCAAGTTCAAATTGGTAGATTGGATACTAGTAAAAATACTGAAAGTACTGATGACAGTGGTAATTCTACGCAGTCAAAAGCAGTTAATAAACCATTAGAAACTACACGAGATTTAAAAGAAAATCAAGCTAAATTAGACCTAGTGCAATCTTTTCTAAAAACTCAAACTTTAGATATTTACGCTTAAGACTTTTTATAAAGTAATATTTTCTAAAAAATCTATTTTTTTTGGTGTAATGATTACCGCGTCAAAAATAAAATCTACATCAAGAGAATTTATTTTCATATACACATGAGCTGTTTTGATTAAACGGGTTATTTTAGTTTTTGTAATATTTTGAACTGCATCTTCATAATCTAACCCACTTTTAACCTCAACAAAATGGATAACATTATCTCTAGTAGAAATTATATCTATCTCACCAAAGCGAGAATAAAAATTTCTTTCTATAATACTAAAACCAATTTCGCAGAGAAATTTTGTAGCTTTTTCTTCTGCAATATTTCCTTTAAATCTACTCAATATTTACTTCTTAGCAGTTAATCACTTCAACTTTTACAGATTTAAATGCAGCAGTTAAAATTAATTCATCTCTTTTGTCTCCAAAAAGTGCGTTTACTCTTGATTTTGCATGGTGAAAAGTTACAAAAAGAGTTTTTGGTTGTACTTTTTTTGTAAGCTTTATTTTTAAAGGTGTTGTTTGTCCATACTCAGTTTTTAAAATAACTCTATCTGATGTAAAGTCACTTGCATCACTTTCATTAACAAGTAAAATATCTTCACTATAACGCTTCAGTAAACTTGGGGTTTGTACCGTTTGTGAAGCATTATTATACATAGCTAAAGTTCTACCTGTAGTTAGATGATAACCAGTTAAAGTTTTAGATGCTATTTCTTTTACCATCCCACGTAATTTATATTGATTGTAAATAAATTCACCTAAACCATCATCCGTTCTAAAATCTAGTTGATGCAAGATAGGTGTATCTTCTGTATGAACAGGCCACTGAAGTCCACGCTTACGATGACGCTCTAATCTGGCATATGAAGCTCCACTAAAACGGCGATAAGCTACTTCTCTAACTTCATCCCATATCTCATTTGAATTTTTATAATTATAATCTCCACCCATTTTATTATCAAGCTGTTGTATAACTTCCCAGTCATCTGGTAAATCTGATTTCACTAATGGCTGAGAAAGATGAAGCCTTCTCATAGCATTTATATAAACACCTGTTTTTTCATAAGCTGATTTTACTCCAATTACTATATCGGCTTTTTTTGTAACATCAATCATAAATAGATCTTGGATCATAACAAATTCAAGATGCTCCATTGCTTTTTCAAATTTATTTAAATTTGGATGAATTTGCGTTAAATCTTCACTAACACAAATAACAGCTTTTATCTTGTCTTTTAACATTTCCTCCACTAGTTGAGGTGTCATCAAACCAATCTCTTTTGGTGTTTGATAATCAGGGTCAAAATATGGCAACATCCCCATATCACAAGCACCTTGAACATTGTTTTGACCACGAAGAGGCATTAATCCTGCTCCATTTTTACCAACATTTCCAGTCATTAAAGAAAGATGTACTATTGCCATAACTGCATATGAACCATCTAAATGCTCAGTAATTCCTAATCCCCAAAATATCATCGATTTTTTAAGTGCATACTCGCGTGCAACTTTTGGAATCATTTTGGATAAATATTCATACTCTTTAATCTCTTGGAAATATTTAGGATTTGCATATGGATCATTTAGTATTTTTTCTTTAAATTCTGCAAATCCTTTAGTTCTATCTGCTATAAAACTATCATCATAAAGTTCTTCATTTATAATAACATAAGCAATCATATTTAAAACAAGCAAGTTTGCTTCATGTGGAATAATTGCTTTGTATTTTGAAAATCTATGAAGTTTAATTTCACGAACATCAAATACAGCTAAATTGTTATGTTTTTGAGCTACATCAACTATACGGTTTGCAATAATAGGATGAGCTTCTGTTGTATTTGAACCTATAACAATCATAAACTCTGTATTATAAATATCATTATAAGGGTTTGTTGCAGCACCCTCACCAATAGTTTTTTTCATTCCTGTAAGACTTGGTGAGTGACAGACTCTAGCACAGTTATCTACATGTGGAGAATTTAAAGTATGGCGTGTAAATTTTTGAAGTAAATAAACACTCTCACATGATGTTCTTGCTCCACCTAAAGATGCAATACTTTTAGAACCATACTTTTCTTTAATCTCTTTTAACTTCATAGAAGCGGCCGTTGTAGCAGAATCTAAATCAGTTTCATACCAATTATCATCAAAGTCAACAAGTGATGAACTTATAGCATCTTTAATAATTGGATTTTTTTCAAGAAAACTTTTTCTTACTCTTGGAACTCTTAATCTCTCTTTTGAGTCAATAAAATCAAATCCATATTTACCTTTGATACAGAGCTTACCCTGAGAAACAACTCCATCAGGATGAGCAAAAATTTTCTGAATTTTATTATCTTTTACATGGGCTGCTATATCACAACCAACTCCACAATAAGTACATACGCTATCTATCGTTTGAATATTTTCCATTGATTGTTTCCTGATTTTAATAAAGAGAGTTTACAATTTTATCTCTTAAGAATTGTGGAAGTAAGTTGAAAATTTTTATGATTAAATAAAATTTAAGAGGAAATGGATAAAACCGCTTCTCTTTTTCTATTGCATTGTAAATTTTTTTCACTCCATCTGCATTTGAAAGTAAAAATGGCATCTTAAATCTATTTTTATCAGTCATCTCACTTTGAATAAATCCTGGTAAAATATTTATAACTTTTATCCCATTGTTTTTATACTTATATCTAATAGATTCTGCATATGAATTTAATGCTCTCTTAGATGAACTATAAGCTTTTGAACTTGGCATAGCAACAAGTGATGAAAGTGATGAAATAAAAACTATTTTACCATTTTTTCTAGATTTAAAAAGTGGTAAAAGCACTTCTAAAATTGCATGATTTGCAAGTAAATTTACATCATAGAGTCTTTTAAAATCTTCAAATGGAGTTATTTCTAATGAGTGGCCTATTGATATGCCAGCATTTAGTATAACCATATCAATAACACCAATTTTTTTGATTTTTTCTTGAAGTATTTTAAATTCTGAGACATCAGCTATAACTATGTTTATACTTTTAACTTGTGAAATTAATTCTGTTTGTAATTTTTGTAATTTTTCTTCTCGTCGTGCAAGTAAAATAAGTTCATTATTTGATGTTGCATAAGCTCTTGCTAAACCTTCACCTATTCCACTGCTAGCGCCTGTAATTAAAATTTTCAAATTAATTACTTATACTATCCTAATCATAACTGGAGTTGAAATTACAAAATCTAATGTTTTTATCTCTTTGATCATCTTTTGAATATTTTTTTCTATTGCTGTATGTGTAGAGATTAAAAGATTTGCTGATTGTTGTGATGATGGACGTTGCAACATTGTTTCAATTGAAATATTATTATCTTCAAAAAGTTTAGTTATTTTTGCAAGCACTCCAGCCTTATCAGATACATTTATGCGAAGATAATATTTTGACTCTATCTTTGCAGTTGGCTTTAAAGTAAGCTTACCCTCCATAGGTTTGTCAAATCCAAGCATTGGTGTAGATTTTCCACTTCTTGCAATATCGATTATATTTGCAACTACAGCAGATGCAGTAGCATCTCCACCAGCTCCAGGACCATAATAAAGTGTTTCACCAACTTTATCTCCAACTACAGAAATTCCATTCATAACACCATCTATTTTAGCAATCATCTCTTCTTGTTTAATTAAACAAGCATGAACTCTTAACTCCACTTCATTAGCATCTTTTTTAGCAATCCCTAAAAGTTTAATGGCATAACCAAATTCTTTTGCAAAAGAGATATCATCTTGTGTAACATTATCGATTCCCTCTATTAAAATATCCTCAGGTTTAGCATCAATTCCATACGCGATTGAAGCAAGAATCAAAAGTTTATGAGCAGCATCAAATCCACCAACATCAAAAGATGGATCAGCTTCTGCATAACCTAACTCTTGGCTCTCTTTAAGAATATCGTCATAATCTACGCCCTCATTAGTCATCTTTGTCATCATATAATTACAAGTACCGTTCATTATTCCCATGATCGATTCAATATGATTAGCAGATAAGCCGTCACGAAGAGCAGTAATAATGGGAATACCACCCGCAACACTTGCTTCATATTCAAAAGCAATATCTTTAGCTATAGCTTGTAATTCATAACGATGATAAGCTAAAAGAGCTTTATTTGCAGTAACTACAGCTTTACCACTGTTTAATGCGCGCTTAACAACTTCAAAAGGCTCTTCAATTCCACCCATAAGTTCAACTACAATATCAATTTCACTATCGTTTAAAATGTCATCTACATTATCTGTTATTACTATATCAAGACCTCTGTCTTTTGCAAGATTTTTAACAACACCGCTTTTTACTGAAATATTCACACCAGCACGAGCAGAAATTACATCAGCATTATCTTTTAAAATCTGAACTACACTAGTTCCAACCGTTCCAACACCGATTACACCTACTTTTATCATATTACTCCATTTTATCTCACATAATTTCAACAAAGTCAAAATTATGTTCAGTCACTAAAGCTACACCTATTGGTGAGAGGCTTCGCTATTTTTCTTCTTGAAACTGTTTTAAAAACTCTTTTATGTTTCTTGCTGCTTGACGTATTCTATTATCATTCTCTATCAAAGCAATACGAACATAACCTTCACCATAAGCACCAAAACCAATTCCAGGAGCAACTGCAACATTTGCTTCTACTAAAAGTTTTTTTGAAAACTCCAATGAACCAAGATGTTTTACACATTTTGGAAGTTTTGCCCATACAAACATACTCGCTTCATTCTTTTTAATACTCCAACCAGCTCGCTCAAATGCTTCTAGTAGTACGCCTTGACGATGATTATATTTATCAGTTATATCCTGCACACATTGCTGATCTCCATTTAGTGCCACAGTTGCCGCAACTTGAATAGGTGTAAACATTCCATAGTCTAACCATGATTTTATTTTTTGTAATGCACCTATTAGCTTTTTATTTCCTACAAAGAAACCAACACGCCAACCTGCCATATTATAACTTTTAGAGAGTGTAAAAGACTCAACTGCTACATCTTTTGCACCTTCAACACTCATAATAGATGGTGTTTTATACCCATCAAAAGTTATATCTCCATATGCTATGTCAGAAATTACATAAAATCTTTTCTCTTTTGCCATAGCAACTAATCTTACATAAAATTCAGGTGTAACAGTTGCTGTAGTTGGGTTATGTGGAAAGTTTACTAATACATATTTTGGTTGTGGTGAACTTTCTTTAAAAACACGTTCTAAATCTTGAAAAAACTTATCTTCATTAATTCTATAATGCTCGTCAAATTCTATTCCAAACTTTACAACATTTCCACCAGCTAATATAAAAGAAAATTCATGAATTGGATAAGTTGGATCAGGGACAACTGCTACATCTCCAGGATTTACGATAGCATATGTTAAGTGAGCATATCCTTCTTTAGAACCCATTGTTGCTACACACTCAGTTTCAGGATCAAGAACACAGTCATATCTTCTTTTGTACCAATCAGAAATAGCTTTTAAAAGTTTTGGTATCCCTTTTGAAGTTGAATAACCATGAGTTTTTGTTTTTTGTGCCGATTCAACAAGCTTTTCTCTAATATGCTCAGGAGTATCTCCATCTGGATTACCCATAGAAAAATCAATAACATCGGCACCAGCTCTACGTTCTGCCATTTTTAAATCATTTACCTCAGCAAATACATACTTTGGTAGTCTTTTCATTTTATCAAATTGTATCTCATCAAACATTAAAATTCCTGATTAAATTATTGATAACATTTTAGCGTAAAATATTTATGCCAAGATAAGAGATATTTTTTATCTCTCACCTTCTGGGGTTAAAATGAGAGCATCTTTAATATTTTTAAGAGTATATATATCTGAAATTTTTAAGTAGTGAGTATTTTCTTTCATATTTAAGGTCATTCTTCTTCTTTTTGTATCTCTTTTAATAACTCTTAAAAGATTTAAAGACTTGTCATAATAAGCAATATAAGGATACCAACTATTTCTATAAGAGCTAGAGATTCTTAATTTTTTGATTTTAGATACATCGAGCCAGTAAGAGTATAGAGATCTTTTTAATTTTAACTCTTTTGCATCTTCTAAAACTTTAGTATTTAGTCTTGCATCTTTCATATCAATAACATATGTCCAGTCAATTGCTGAATGGCGTATAATATCTACTATTTTACATCCACTTTTGTTTAATTCTATACTTAAAACTAGTGGATCTGCCGCATATTCAGAAGTTAAATTGATTTTCCATGTAAATTCTGAATTTTTTAAATTAGACTCTTCTGTAACGTAGCGGTAATAACCAATATTTCTTAAACTATCACTCATTATTTTTACAAAAAACAGAGGTCTTCCCTCTGTTTTAAAACTAATGCTTATCTCTCTTGGTTTTTTAAAAAACAGTTTTAAGATACCATTTTCTTTTAAAGTTTGAATCACTTTTACAGAATCAATTAGTCCATCTTTAGTAAAATAATCATCTTTTTGTGAAAATATAATATCTATGTATGCTTTATCTTTAACGAATACTGCTGGATCAATTAAACTTTTAATCTTTTGAATTAAAAGCTCTTCCTTATCTGCTTTTTGAGTTTCTTCTGCAAAAGAAAAAGAAAATAATAATAAACAAATCAGAAATATTTTTACCATCTATTACCTTTATTTAAAACCTTTAATTCTTCGAGACTTATTTCTATTAATTGTGAATTGATATATGAAAACCTTATATTTTTAGGATTTTCAAATTTTTTTATAATACCATTTATCTCTATATCTATATTCCCATGCCCAAATGCTAAAAGCCAATTTTTTTTAGGATCCAAAGAAACCTTTTCTGTAAATATTTTTTGATATTTTTTGTGTGTGCTTAAATCAATATAACCCATCCAAACTTCTCTCTCTGGAGTAATATTAAAAGATAAAGTTTCATTTTTATCTTGAAACTCTTCAACTATATTTTCTTTATTATTGTCTTTATTTTCAAGCTCTATTTTTTCTTCTATAATATCTTTATTTTCTAGCCCCATCTTTTTTTCTATAGTATTTTGAACTTCTTGTTCCATTTTAAAATCATTTTGTTTTTTTTCTATAACCTTATTATCAGTTTTAACTACTTTTGTCACATTGGCATCTTCTGAAAGAAAATTTACTGATGAAAAAATAATTACAAAAATAATAACAATAATACCTACAAATAATATTAACGATTTTGTATTATTTTTAGGAATAAATACATTTACATTTTTTTCTTCTGAATCCTTTTGTATATTTTCATTAAAGTATAAAATAGCATTATTTTTTAATTCACTTAGGTCTATATCGTATTCTCTTTCAAGAATAGAGACAAAACCAGCAAGTTGTACACTATGTAGATTATCAAACTTTTCATCTATAATTGCTTGTACATGTGCCTTTGATATATGCGTTATTTCATGAATTTTTTGGGAACCAATACTTTTTAATTTTTTCAAATCTTTATTCATAATCTCATCCTATCCATTAAAATACCTCCTGCAACGCTTACATTTAAAGAGTCGAATTTATGTGACATTTTTATACTTACTAATTTATCTAGTTTTGAAATCACACGAGAACTTAAACCCTCTCCCTCACTACCTAAAAAGACAGCTCTTTTTTGTTTTATTTGTATATCTCTTATATCTGTGCCATTCATGTCAGCACCGTATGTAGTAAAGCCAGACATTTTTAAATCATTCATCGCATTATAAATATTTGTCTCTAGTGCAAATGGCATATCATACAAGGAACCTGTACTTGTACGCAAAATTGCTTCAAAAGGAAGTTTTTTAACTCCACATGCAATAATTGCATCCACACCTAAAGCATAAGCTGTTCTAACAATTGCACCAATATTTCCAATATCTGTTAAACCTGATAAAACTAAAACAAATTCACTACCCAAAAATGATTGATAATTGTGTAACTTAAACTCATCAACCTCTGCTAAAATACCTTGATGTGAAGCATTTTTACACATTTTTCCTGCCGCATCTGATGGAATTCTTTTAATTTCAAAATTCATCTTCATCAAACGAGAATACTCTTTTTTCTCTATCTCTTTTGCAAGATATAAAGTCTTTATTCTATCTGGATGATTTTTAATAATATAATTTATTGGTTGTTTTGCATAAATTAACATGAAGACATTCTATCTAAAAAAAATTAAAAATGTATATTAAGAGTATTTTTTGCTATAAACTCAATAATCTTTTATAACAAATTTTAGTATTTTCACCTGTTATTTTGCTAATGAGTTTTGCTTGAGTTTTTTTAGGTAAATCAAGCTTTAATATATCATTTTGACTAATTGCACTTTCATTATGATAAGCTGATGCTTCAATAACCACAACCCATTCACCTCTAAAATTATTAGAGAGTTTTTCTAAAATATCTCTAGCAGTTCCAAAGAAATAGTTTTGATATTTTTTACTTAGCTCTTTTGCTAAAAATATTTTTCGTAAAGAATTTTCTTCTTTTACTTCATTTAAAAACTTTTCTAATCTATGAGGAGATTCATAAATAATAGTTGTAAACCCACTATTTAAGGCACCTTGAAGTGAAACTGCTCTATCTTGACCTTTATGTGGCAAAAATCCCCAAAACAACATCTTTGTTCCTACAAACCCACTAGCTACAAATGCAGTTAAAAGAGCATTCGCACCTGGAAATACATCATATTCTATAGAATTTTCTTGAGCATACTTAACCAATTCTTGTCCTGGGTCACTAATGCCTGGCATCCCTGCATCACTTACATATATTACATTCTTATCAAAAAAAGATGGGACAAGTTTTTGAATAAAATCTGTCTCATTATGGGAGTGAAGTGAAGTAAATTTTTGATTTTCTTTAAAAGTTGTATTATAACGTTCTTTTAAGATATGGATTAATTTTTTTGTAACGCGTGTGTCTTCGCAAAGAAGTATATCAGCCTCACTTAAAGCTTCAATTGCTCTAAGTGATATATCACTTATATTCCCAATCGGAGTAGGAACAAGTTGCAACACTGTTAAATCTTATATAATCTAAATATTATTTTTTAGCGTAACGAGCGTTGAATTTTTCAATTCTACCAGCAGTATCTACCATTCTCTCAGAACCAGTAAAAAATGGGTGACACTCATTACAGATATCAATTCTTAATGAATCTTGCTCACTTTTTGTTTCAAAGCTATTTCCACATGCACATACTACAGAACAAGTTACTAAATTAGGGTGAAGATCTTTTTTCATTTTTTTGCCTTTTGATACTCGGTAATTTACGAATATCTATATATTTTTTTAATCCGTATGGGTGCGGATTTTTAGAAATGCGATTATAGCAAAGTTTATCTTAAGTTATAATAATATTTTACTTGCTACTGCCATAACAGCACTTTCTGAACGTAAAACCATAGGAGTATTTAGTCTAAAAACTTCTAGAGCTGAAAGTAATTCTCTCTCTTTATCACTAAAACCACCCTCACTTCCAATTAAAACTGTTTTAAAATCTACACAATTTTTTAAAATTTTATCACTAAAGTCAAATACTTTTGTATCTGGGAACTCATATATAAAATTCTTAATTGAATTATATGTGTCAAATTCTATATAAAAGCTTCTTCCACTCTGTTGCATTGATGCTTCTATAATTCTATTAAATCTTTTAAAATCTAATTTAAAGTTTTTTTGACTTCTTTCACTTGAGATAAAAGATATTTTATCTACACCCATTTCACAAAGTGATGGTAGAATTTTTTCTATAGACTTTAAATCTATAATACACCAAGCAATATGTAGAGATTTACTACTTTTAACTTCTTCTTTATTAGAAGAGATTAAACTCAACTTTATACCTCTTGCTTGAATATGATTAATTTTATACTTATGTAGTATTTGTAAATTTTCTCTTGAGCGAAATAAAATCTCATCACCTTCACAATGACGACGAACTTTAACTAAGTATTTGTATAGTTCACTTTTGATATGAAGAGTTTGATCACCTGCTTCATCATCAAAGATATATATCAAGCCCACATCCAAAATGAGATAGATAAAGTTATAAGTACTTCAAGAACGTAAACTTTAAAAGCAAATGATTTATACTTTAAAAGTGCATTTTCCTCTTTTTTCTTTAAATATTTTAATTTCAAGCTTCTTATTACTTCTAAGTATATTATGGCAATAGAAAAAACTATCATAGCAATATTTTCAATTGTAAAATCTAAATGTTTTGCAGCCATCATAATAACGCCAGTGAAAACAATAATACCTATAGCAGTTGAACCAATAGGAGTAAAAAGTAACATACTTCTTTTATATTTATCTATATCATTTGCACGCAAAAGCATAAAAACATTAATAATAATCACAATTAAAATGAATATTACACCATAGTTATGTGTTGCAATACCCATATCATACATTTCATTTATTCCATTCATGGTAAAAGTTTACTATAATATGATAACAAATAAACTAACCTAATAAAATCGAGGAATAAAATGGCTGTAACAATTGAGAAAGCACTAAGTCTTGCATATAAAAACACCAAAAAAACATCTTTAAAAATATTACCAATTGAGTCTGTTTTAGGAATGGTTTTAGCACAAGATATTATCGCATCACATAACCTACCACCATATGACAACTCTGCTATGGACGGGTATGCTGTAAAACTAGAAGATTCTGGTAAATGTGTAAAAGTAAATCATACTATTTTTACTGGTGATAACTCAAGTGAGGAGTTAAAATCAGGGTATGGGATAAAAATTATGACTGGAGCAAAAATTCCTAATGGGGGTGAGTGTATCGTACCTATCGAGGATGTAAATTTAGATAATAATAAATCTGCTCAAAATACAGAAATCAGCATCAATTTACCTAAAAATCTTCAAAAAAATAGACATATTCGTTTTCTTGGTGAAGATATAAAAAGTGGTACTTTTCTTCTTAAAAGTGGAGAAAAACTTTATGCTCATCATATTACTCTACTTGCATCACAAGGTATTAGCCATATAAAAGTGTATAAAAAACCTAGAATTTCTGTTTTTGCTTCTGGAAATGAACTTAAAATGCACTTTCAAAATGTTGAGTCTTATCAACTTTATAATACTAACACTCCAACTTTTCTCTCAAGAGCATTAGAACTTGGTTGTGAAGTTGATTTTATTGGTACTGCAAATGACTCACTTGAAGATATTCATCTTCATATACAAAGTGCCTTAGACAGTGATTTAATCATAACATCTGGTGGTGTTAGTGTTGGCGATGCTGATTTTACAAAAGAGGCTTTTTCAGCTTTTGATTATGAAATATTTTTTGATAAAATAGAGATAAAACCTGGGAAACCTACAACTTTTGGAAAAATCAAAGACACTTTAGTTTTAAATCTTCCTGGAAATCCTCTTGCAGCCGCTCTTAATTTTGAACTTTTTGGACAAAGTATTATCCTTGCATTAAGTGATAATAAAGATAAATATTTAAATACAATTTATACAAAATTAAAAAATGACTATAAACTAAAACTTGGTAGAAGAACTCTAGTTCCTGGCTTTTTTGATGGCCTCACTTTTAGTCCAAATAAAAAATTCGCCCCTGGAATGGTATCTCCACTTGCAACTTCAAACTCTTATATTATAATAGATGAAAATTGTGATTTTATTGAAAAAAATAGTATTGTAAAAATACTTCCTACTAGATTTAGTTTTACAAGTGAGATACAAACAAGTTTAATAAGTTGTGAAAAAGAAATCTAGACACTATGAGGGTTTATAAAACTCTCATTTTTTAATATTTTTTCCCAAAGCTCTCTATCACTCCAAGAGTTCTTCACTTCTTGTGAAAATACAATTTTATCTAAATTTATTTTACCCATTTTTTTAGAATATGCGTCATCTCTAAAAGCTTGTGCATATCCCGTATCGGTTTCATGAGCAATTACACTATGAATCTTTACCTCTTTTTCGCCATTTATAGTTGATGTAAGCTCTAGTAATCTATCTATCATTAAAAATATCACACGAGAAAATTGTTCACATGATGGAGAAACAGGAAGAATTACCCATCTTTGTGAATGCTTTTGCATATCTTGCATATACTCTTTATCATCCTCACTCCAAAGCGTTACAGCATGATCAAAACTATCTATAAGAGCTTTCATATTTTGCTTCATCAAACCAAAATCATAAATCATCTGTCCGTTATCTAAAAAATTTGACTCAAAAAGAAGTTCAACTTTGTATGAATGTCCATGAAGTGAACTTCTACAACGAACAGTAGAGCAATCTCTAACTATATGGGCATTCTCAAATTTAAAAAGTTTTCTGATTATCATTTACTATACACCTTTATTTTGATCCCATATTCTTATATGTAATCTATCGCTAAAATTATAACCTTTTGCTTTACAAAACTCTATTAATGGCTCCGTATTAGACTCCACTTCCTCTTTACTTCCACCAAGTGGCATACAGTAAACTTTAGTTTTTGGTGCATGTATAATTATCTCATCTATCTCTTCTTGGAGTCCTAAGTTTATAGATTCTGTATCAATAGAAAATTTAAAAAAAGCTTCTGCTGCATTTGTTGCAATTGAATAAATAATATCACCTCTAACTCTTTTATTTAGAGGTTCATCTGAATTTGATAACTTTACAGATAAAGCAAAAATACATTTTTTATAGATTTGATATTTTTCAAAATCAACAGCTAAAGAACCATTTGTCTCAAAAGTGATTTTATGCCCCTTTTTATGTAAGCTTTCTATAAAATCTATAAAAAGTGGTTCGTTCGCATATATAAGTGGTTCTCCACCTGTTAAGACTATATCAACATTTGGTGGTAACTCGTAATGATTTATAATATTTAAAAGCTCACCAGAATTATTAATAGATATCCAATTGTGAGAAAAATATTCTTTATTTACTGCATAAACTGTATCACAACCTATAACTTTTGTACCGTCAGAAGCGACTTCTTCACAAGCAAAACCTTCACATCTCATATTACATCCACCAAAACGAAAAAAAAGTGATGGCGTACCTATATATTTTCCTTCACCTTGAATAGAGTAAAAATGTTCAACCAAATAGAGCATTATCCACCTGTCTCATAAAAAGCACGAGATGATACTTCTGAATCCTTGCCACCCCATCTATTTTTTTCAGGCTTTGTTTTAACAACTTCTCTTAGAACTTCGGCTGCCACTTGTATGTCACCTGCTTTAATTGCTTTAGATATACTTAGTGCTTCATCAAAATACAGACATGGGATAAGATTTCCCTCGGCAGTAAGTCTTATGCGATTACACTGTTTACAAAAATCATCTTCATAAGGCTCAATTAAACCAAACCTATAACCATCTTTCATGCGAAAATAATGAGAGGGAGATGAACCATCAAAACCCTCATCTTCAAACTTATAATGCTCTCTAAGGACACATAAGAGTTCATCGGATTTAACTCCTCTTATCTCTTTAAAAGCAAACCTGTTCTCCATATATTCTATAAAACGGATAGACATATTACGCTTTTTACAATATTGTAAAATATCAACTATCTCATTAAAATTTATATCTTTCATTGGAACCATATTTACTTTTACTTTAAGTCCAACTCTAAGTGCCTCATCAATTCCCTCTAAAACATCTTTTAATACATCTTTACCAGCTATAATCTCAGCAACCTCAGGCTTTAGTGTATCTATACTTACATTTATCCGTTTTAGACCTGCATCTTTTAATTTCTGAGCTGTCCCTTTAAGCAAATATGCATTAGTTGTCATAGCAAGGTCAATTGTGGGCTTATAATCATAAATCATCTTGATAAATTTATCTAAATCAACACGAAGAAGAGGTTCTCCACCTGTTATGCGAATCTTTTTAACACCCTCATCAATAGCTATCTTCATAAATAAAAAAAGCTCTTCAAATGATAGTAGATTTTCTTTTGGAACCCATGAAAAAGGTTTTTCTGGCATACAGTATTGGCATCTAAAATTACATCGCTCTGTTACAGAGACACGAAGGTAATCAACTACTCTATCGTAGCTATCTATTAGCATCTATTTTCCTAGCAGTTCTCAAAAAATTGAGAATATAAATTATATAAATAGACTTCTTGCATAACCTATTGCAAAGAATATATCAGCCATAGCACATCACTTTTTTAAAATAAAAATATTGCAATAGCTACGGCTATTACTCAATTTTGATTTTAAAAAATTAATGCACTCTGACTAACATCTTCAGATTCATAGATTATGCAAGAAGTCTAATGTATTATATCTTTTAGAAGTAAAAGTGAAGTTAAATATTTTTGAAGTTTTTAAAGAGAGTTAGTTTCAAGTCACAAGGAGTGACTTGAAATCTAAATAGTTCTATTTACTAGCGAATTTATAGCCTAACATTAACCAAACTTTATTTGTATCAGAAGCTAAACTAACAAAAGTATTTCCTTGTGCTACAGTATCATCCGCATCATATGCTGCATATTTAAGCATACCTGTTACACCATTAACACCAGGAATTTTGTTTTTATAAACAATATTAAGTTCTGTTCCATAATCAACACTTCCTACTTCACTTGAGTAATCATGATAAACTACTTTTAAACTACCAAGTTCACCTGCATTATATCCAACATTAAAACTTAAGTCTTGTAAACCATCAGTTGGTGTAGCAAGAAATCTATCAGCCCAACCATTTTTACCATGTCCTGTAGCATAAGGTGTTGTAAATGCAGTATCTGTACCTTGAACTCCGCTTAACTCTTCATAACCAATACCAGCTGAAAATCCACTAGCACTTACACCAATATCAAATCTTAAATAGTCAGCATCAGCATTTACAGTATCTCTGTCAGTATCTTTATTTTCCATAGTTGGATCATCTTGAGTTGCATACTCTGCACGATAGTTTAATTTAACATCGTCAGAGATACCAACTTTACCTGTTAAAGCAATACCATAAGTGTCATGTACTGAACCTAACATATATGAATAAACAGTAACCTTAAGCTCTGGCATAACTTTATAAGAAACATTCACAAGCAAATCTCTTACATCTGCATTATTAGTTGGATCACCTTCAGCAAAAACTGAATTTCTTTCAGTTAAATAAGATGCGAATATATTAAGGTTTTCTATAGATTTATTTGTAACTGTAATTCCATCAAATGTTTGAAACATTTGTCTCCAACCTACAGATCCTATAAATCTTTGATTATCAAGATTAAGCACTTGACGACCAATTCTTATGTTAGTGTCATCACCATACTTAGCATCTATATATGCTTGTGTAAGACGAGTTTGCTCTGGATCAGCAACTGTATCTTTACCATTTGGATTACCATTGTCAGTGCTGTTATAGTTATTATTAAGGTTTGCTATATTTGTCATCTCTACATAAGCAGATAACCAATCAGTATCTAATAAATCAGCACTTGCTCCAACAGTTAAACGACTTGTATATGCATTTGCATTTCCTAATGCATTACTATCATCATCAACATTCTCATAACGAAGTCTAATTTCACCCTTTGTTTGAACATTGCTTAAGATGTTAATTCCATCCGCTTGAGCTGAAACTGAACTGATACCCATTACCATAGCTGCAGCTATAGACATTTTTAACATTTTTCTCATTTATATCTCCTGTTTTGTCTGTGTAATCACCAATTGTAGAAGTGATATCAAAATAACTAAGATTGTCACTTTGATATCACTTCTCATTATGTGAAATATTACGACTTGTCATATTTTACATTTCTAATTTTTAAATTAAGTTTAAATTATACAATTTGTTTATAATTCATTTACATATTCACTTAATTGTTTAGTTTAAGCACTATAATATGTATTTATTTTGCTTTATTACACTTATATGTTTGTTATAATACTGCTATGAGATTTAGAGAATTAAAACAAAACAGACCAAAAACTTCAAATATTGAAAAACCAAAATATTTTCACGCAAAATATAATTACCGAGTAAAAGCATTTATTATTGATTTATTTATGATCTATACTCCTATCTTATATTTTGTAGCTTATGTTGTAATGAGTGGTAAAGATGATTTTCAAACATCTGAGTTAGCACCATTAATAGCTGTAACACTATATGGACTTATTTACGCGACACTTATAAGTAAATTTGGACAAACAATTGGTAAAAGAGCTTATGATATAAGAGTTGTTGATGATAAAACTGGTGAATATATAAATTTTTTTAGAGCAGTTTTAAGATTTTTTGCATTTTTATTTACAGCAACAACTTTGCTTGGTCTTTTTCTTCCATTTTTTAGAAAAGATAAAAAAGCTTTGCATGATTTAATTTGTGGAACTTTTGTTGTTATTGAAAAAAAAATAATAGATGAGTCAAAAGTAAATGACTAAGAAATAGCAACGGTAAAGTAAAAGAGATTACTCTCTTTTACTAAACTACTTTAAATCTCTCCATACTTGTTTCTTCCATAGGAAAGCAAAGATTGCAAAAATAATTATATAAATCATAACATTTTTACCAATAGCATCTCTTTCTGCTCTTTTTGTATCAGCAGAATCAGCCATATGCTCATATAACTTATCGAAAACCTCAGCTGTAACACCAACCCTAGGCATTGCTGTTCCCTTTAGATGACTTTGAGGATCTTCAACAAAAGTACTTAAGAAAGATTCAGAACGAGAGCGATAGTACATACTTAAATCTGGTGGTAATTTACCCATATAAGCTTTAAGAGAATCTTGATATTTTAGTGTTTTAATCTCATATGCTAACTCATTTATTTTATTTTTAAATTTTGGTGTTTGACCAATTTCTGTCCAGCTTTCATAAGCCATAGAGTGACATCTACCACAAGCATTTTCATATGCCATCTTGGGAGTTAGATCATCAATAGATATAGCAATTGATTTTAAGTATGCAACCATATCTGCCACTTCTTGATCTATGTCTCCACCAGCACCGTAAAAAGCCACCATTGGGTGCATTTGACCTTTAGAAGTGTCAAATTTATGCTCAACATTAAGTGCATGTGTAGGATTTTTAATTAAATTAGCTAAAAATTTAGTTTCATATAAAACACCAACATCACTTAAATCAGGTGGATTAACCCCATATATTGCAGCAGCACTAACAACATCAATATTTGCAGCAATTCCTTCACTCTCAATTGAGTGACAACCTATACAAGCTCCAGCACCAGTAACTAGTACTTTACCATTTCTAATATCACCAGTTTTTGTAACTGGTGGTAAATCTTTATACTCAAAGTTTTGAGAATCAACATGTTTATGCATTACACTATGAGCGTAAGTTTCAACTAAAAGATATACTAAAAGAGAAAAAGCAACAACAACAACTAATATTAAAGGTTCTTTATTTTTCATCATTTTCTCCCTATACTTTTTTTTCATTCATTGTTATAAATGGAAGTATTATCCACAAAGCAATAAATACTAACGCTGCAACTAAACCTATTGTACTAAAGATACCTTCTGGAGGTAGTTTACCCATAGCTGTTAGAACAATCATATCAATCAATAATACCCAAAACCAGATTTTAAATTTACCACGACGACTAGCAGCAACTGCATTTGAACTTCTGTCTAACCATGGTAAGAACAGATAGATTACTTGTGCAAAACCAAACGCTATTAGACCTACATTGGTAGAAAATGGTCGTAAAATCTCATAAGACCATAAAAAATACCACTCTGGATAGATATGCTTAGGGGTTATAAGTCCATCTGCTTTATCCATGTTTACAGGGTCAAGTGCAAATCCATAATTGAAAAATACTAAGTAAAAGAAAAATATTAAGAATATACCTAAAACCATCATATCTTTGGACAAAAAGTCATTAGCAAAACGCATAACTTTTGAGCCTTTTTTATCACCATCTAAATATTTTTTAGCTTCAGCATCAAAATCAATCTCTTCACCATCTTGATTATTAACATGTGGTATACGAAGAGCTGCAAAGTGAAGCCCCATAAGCCCAATAATAGCTAATGGTAAAAGCAGTACATGGAGCATATAAAAACGAGTTAAGAAAGCTTGTGCTGGAACATAGTCCCCACGAATCCACTCAACCAATCCATCCATGTGTAATCCACCAAGAGAGAAAATATTTGTAATAACCATACCGGCCCAGTAGCTCATTTGTCCCCATGGAAGCATATAGCCAGAAAAAGCTGCTGCTGAGAATGTTATAAATAATAACATACCAGAAATCCAAATCATCTCACGACCTTTTTTATAAGAGCCGTAATATATACCAGTAAACATATGGATATACATAATTAAGAATGTAACTGATGATGCTACAGCGTGAACATGCCTCCAAAGCCAACCGAAATCAACTTCTCTCATAATAGTATAATTTACACTATCAAATGCTTGCTCTACACTTGGCTGATAGTACATCATTAAAAATATTCCTGAGATTAAAAGCATTTTAAATGTAAACACTAGAATCATACCCATTGCCCACAAAAAATTAATATTTTTTGGAATCCAATATTCAGACGCTATAACTTTTTCAACTTTTTCAATTGCTAGTCTTTGATTTAACCAGTCTTTAATGCCAGTTGCTTTTGTAAAATTTGCCATTTTCCCTCCCCTACAGCGTAATTCCGCTATCTTTCATAGCTTTAAATTCAGGTCCAATTTCACCTAGAATCATATTGTTACCTTCAATTTTAAATGGAGGAATATCAAGTGCGCGTGGTGGAGGTAGTAAAGTTACTTCACCGGACCAGTCAAATTTACCACCATGACATGCACACAAAAACTCTTCTTCATCCACTTTATATGCTGGAATACATCCAAGATGAGTACATAAACCAATTGCTACCATAAAGTGAGAACCATTTATTATAATATCTCTCTTTTCTTGACTTTCTGTTTGTTTTTCTATCATCTCAGCAGTTTTTTTTAAAACAAAAACAGGTTTCCCTCTCCATTGCTCTGTTATAAGCTCACCCTCTTTATATATTGACATATCAAGAGTTGTAAAACCAGCTGCTCTTACACTTGGAAGCGGATCCCAAGATTTTTTCATTGCAACCAATGAACCAAGCACACCGACACCTGCTACAGCGCCAAATGCTTTACCCATAAAACCTCTACGGCTATTATTATGCATATTTATCCTCTTTCATAATAAATTTCTTCAAAGAACGATTATATACTAAAAAAAGTTGAAGTGTGTATTATTTTATACATTCTTTGATAAAATCTGCTATTTTGTCACCATTTTGTATAACATTTTTATATTTATCTCTAGATAATGTTTCTAAAACTAAGTATAAGTAATTTTTATTATAGTCTTTAATTATAGGGACACCAAATTTTCTAAATAGTGGTTGAAATTTACTTGTATAATCTTCTCTTTGTATATAGATTGGTTTCCCGCCAGACGCAAGATTTTCCAAAACTGCCTGCGGTGATGCTGTAATTAAAATTTCTGATTTTTGAATCACTTCATCATACTCTTCAAACTCATAATAGTTTGAAAAAGTTTTTTTTAAAAATTCTTCATAATCCAAAAAATAATAAAAACCAAGCAAAATATCAGGTTTTAAATCTTGTATAAAATCTAAGTGTTTTTCTATATCTTTTTCATAATCATCATCACCAAAAAAATAGGCAATTTTTATAGTTTTTTCATGATTTACGAAATATTTATCATCAATTACATATGAACTACAAATGCCTTCCTCTTCTAAATATGGAGATATTAAAAGTTCATTTTGCTTTTTATTATCGTCTTTATCATCACTTATTCTAATAAAAGTGGAGAAAAAATTTCTCATATCATCTAACATAATAGGATTTGCTTCTTCTGAATCAAATATCATCTTATCTCCATGAACAGCAATATGAGGAATATTTCTAACAACATCTATTCCTACACTTTTATCAACTCCAAAATCACGAGCTACTTGAGCTATGCGATAGTCTGAACATAAAAGTGTAATATCTATGTCACCGAGTGAGCGAATAATTGTACATGCTCTTCTAAATCTATCTAAACCTATTCTGTGTCCTGTGTGTACATAATAATAAAATTTCATCTCTTGCCTTATTTTTTCCTATCAATTATTTTTATATATATATGAAGTATCTCTATTGCCGCTGGTGTTATTCCACTTATCATTGAAGCATTTTGAAGCGTTGGAGGGTTAAAAGTCTCTAACTTTTCAACAATCTCCTTAGAAAGACCACTAACATTTTTAAAATCAAACCCTTCAGGAATCTTAATTTTAAGATATTTTTTCATCTTTTTTATCTCTTGAGCTTGTTTTATAATATAACGATAATATTTTCCCTCTACCAATATCTCTTCTTTAATATACTCATCATACTTATCAAATTCTGGAAGAAGTGTAACCATCTTTTTAATATCAAAACTCTTTCTTGCAACTAACTGTTGAGCTGTAATACTATCTTTTATTTTCTCCTCATCCATAGAAGCTAATAGCTCTATAAACTCTTTATTTGGAGTATATTTTGTTTCATTAAGAAGTTTAAGTCCATCTTGAATCTGCTTATCTTTTAACTTAACAGCTTCATATACTTCATCACTTAACAATCCTAATTCATGTCCGTACTTAGAGAGTCTTGTATCAGCTGACTCTTCACGAAGAAGAAGTCTATACTCCGCACGAGACGTAAACATACGATATGGCTCTCTTGTTCCCTTAGTTACTAGGTCATCTATCAAAACACCTATATATGCTTCATCTCTTCTAAGGATTAATGGTTCTTTGCCTTGTAAACTAAGAGTTGCATTTATCCCTGCCATCAAACCTTGTGCAGCTGCTTCTTCATAACCAGTAGTTCCATTAATTTGACCAGCTAAATAAAGTCCTTTTATCTTTTTCGTTTCAAGTGAATGTTTTAATTCCCTTGGATCTACAAAATCATACTCTATCGCATATCCATAACGAACTATTTTTGCATTCTCCATCCCTTTTACAGAGTGAATCATCTGCCGTTGAACCTCTGGTGGAAGTGAGGTACTCATTCCATTTATATAGCACTCTGTATTATCCATAGTTTGTGGCTCTATAAAAAGGTGATGTCTATCTTTATCCCGAAATCTATTTATTTTATCCTCTATACTTGGACAATATCTTGGACCTGTTCCCTCTATTTGACCTGTAAAAAGAGGAGCTCTATAAAAGTTAGACTCTATAATAGTATGTGTATTTTCATTTGTATAAGCTATAAAACATGGAATCTGTTTTTTGTTAGCTCTAAACTCTTCTCTAGAAGTTCTAAAACTAAAAGGACTAGGAATCTCGTCTCCACCCTGTTCCTCCATAACTGAAAAATCAATAGATGAGCTATCTATTCTTGCGCAAGTTCCTGTTTTTAGTCTTCCCATCTCAAAACCACACTCTTTAAGTGAAATACTTAGGCCTATGCTTGTCTGTTCTGCAAATCTTCCACCCTCTTGCTGAGTCTCTCCAATATGAATAATCCCTTTTAAAAATGTTCCACAAGTTATAATTACCTTTTTAGCTTTGTATTCATTTAAAAGATTTGTTTTTACTCCAATAACTTTTTGTAAGGCTTCTGCCTCACCATCTTCTAAAATTAAAGATTCCACCATCTCCTGAACTAAATCTAAATTTGGTGTATTTAAAATTTTATTTCTAACAATAACGCGATACTTATCCATATCTATTTGTGCGCGACTTCCACGAACTGCTGGACCTTTTGTTTGGTTAAGGATACGAAACTGTATACCTGCTTCATCAGTTATAAGTCCCATCTCACCACCAAGTGCGTCAAGCTCACGAACTAAATGTCCTTTTGCCAAACCACCAATAGCTGGATTACAGCTAGTTGCTCCAACATTTTCAACAAGCATTGATATCATTAAAGTTTTGCTACCCATTCTTGCACAAGACAAAGCCGCTTCAACTCCAGCATGTCCACCACCAATAATTATTACATCATAGTTCATTAATTAATTCCGTTTTTTCATTCTTTAGCCGAATTTTATCATTTTTGAGTATCATTTGCATAACATATATACATCTTTTAAAGGATACGCTATTTTTACTGGTTTAATAAGAGAAATTGCTACTGTTAAAAATTTATCAGGAAGTATGCTTGCCATCAAAGCAAAACATAAAGCCAAACTTGGTGATTCTATTGCCATAAATGGTGCATGTTTAACCGTTATAAAAGTTTTAAATGATGGTTTTAATGTTGAACTATCTCCTGAAAGCCAGAAAGTATTGGCAATGGATAATTATAAAAACGAAGTCCATATAGAACCTGCCATGATGATGGGTGACAGATTTGAGGGGCATATTGTTCAAGGTCATGTTGATTGCATAGGTAAAATAAAAGAGATAAGAAATTCTGGTAATTCGTATGATATTTTTATAAATATTGATAAAAAATTTATCCCTTTTGTAATACCAAAAGGTTCTATAACAGTTGATGGAGTTAGTTTAACTGTAAATGATGTTAATCCAGACAGTTTTAGACTTACAATAATTCCTCATACTATGAAAAAGACTTTATTTAAAAACTACAAAAAAGGCTCATCTGTAAATATAGAAACTGATATGTTTGCAAGATATGTCTCACATATTATCTCTCACCAAAAGAACTCTCTTTCTTGGGATGAAGTTGATTCCATAACTGCAAGATACTAAAATGGCAAAAAAAGCAGCTGCTTTAAAATACGATAAAGAAAATTCTAACGCTCCAAAAGTTATAGTTTCTGGAAAAGGAAGTATTGCTCAAAATATTATCAAAAAAGCACAAGAGTTTGATGTTCCTATCTTTGCAAACGAAGCTCTAGTAAACTCCCTACTTGATTTAGAGATAGATCATGAAATTCCATCAGAGTTATATCAGGCTATAGCCGATATTTTTATATGGCTTATAAAAAATGAAAAAAGATTTAATGAAACATAAAATATTAAAAGATATCTTTGGGCATAACGACTTTAGAGAGCTTCAAGAAGATGGTGTTGATGCTATACTAAATAACCAAGATTTGCTTATGATTTTACCAACAGGTGGTGGAAAATCTCTTGTTTACCAACTACCAACTCTTATAAAAGATGGTATTAGTATTGTTGTGTCTCCACTTATTGCACTAATGCAAGATCAGGTGAATGCTTTAAAAGCACAAAATATTAGTGCAGATATGATTTCATCTGCTCAAAGTGAGATGGAAATTAGTGAGATTATAAATTTGGCACATAGTGGAGAGTTGAAATTTTTGTATCTTTCCCCTGAGAGATTAAATACTGGGTCAACTATAAATCTACTTAGAAAATTAAACATAAACTTTTTTGTAATTGATGAAGCTCACTGTATCTCTCAGTGGGGACATGAATTTCGTAATAGCTATAGAGCACTAGGAAACTTAAAAGGAAACTTTCCAGATACTGCTATTTGTGCATTTACAGCAACTTCTACTAATCATGTAACAAAAGATATAGTCAGTGAACTTTGTCTTGATAATCCAAAAATTCTTAAAGGCAAAGTATTTCGTAAAAATATTTTCATCTCAGCTGGAAGACGACTTAAAAATGGCTATAAACAACTAGAAGATTTTTTAAGTAGACATAATAATGAAAGTGGGATTATCTATGTAAGTTCTAGAAAAAAAACTGATGCTTTGTGTGAATATTTAAATGAAAATGGTTACAAAGCACTTTCATACCACGCAGGATTACCTCAACATAAAAGAGAGAAAAATTTTAAAGATTTTGTCAATGATAAAGTAGAGATTATAGTCGCTACTATCGCTTTTGGAATGGGTATAGATAAAAGTGATATTCGATTTGTAGTTCATATGTCACTTCCAAAATCACAAGAAAATTATTACCAAGAGATTGGACGAGCTGGAAGAGATGGAGAAGATAGTGAAGTACTACTACTTTTTAATGCAGCAGATATTGCCTTACAAAAGCGTTTTTTAGATGAGATAATAGATGTAGCATATAAAACTCATCTAAGTGAAAAAATAGATAGTATTTATAAATTTGCCACAAGTGAACTATGTTTTCATAAACAACTTGCAAATTACTTTGATGATACACTTGATGAGTGTAAAGATAGATGTGACAACTGTTTAGAATCAGATGAAAAAAGAGATGATATTACAAAAGAATCTCAAATGCTCCTAAGTACCATCTACAAAACAAATCAAAATTTTGGAAAAAACTATATCATTGATATTTTAAGAGGTTCAAAAGAGCAAAAATTACTTGCAAATGGTGCTGATAATCTCTCTGTTTATAATATTGGTACTCACTTTAGTAAAAAAGAGTGGTTTGTTATACTTGAGAGATTAATGGAATTAAATATTTTAAATATTGGTGAATTTAGTGTATTAAAACTTACTAATGATGCTGTTAATATTTTAAAAGGTAATAAAAATATTTATATAAAAGCATCAAGATTACAAATCTCAATTAAAGAGAAAAAAATTAAACAAAAAGAAGATTTTTCTTATGATGAGGAATTATTTGAAAGCTTAAGAGTAAAAAGATCAGAATTAGCTAATGAGCTTAGTGTTCCCGCCTACATTATCTTTAGTGATAAAACTCTTAAACACCTTGCCAATGAAAAACCTTATGATAAAACTTCAATGCTTCAGGTAAATGGCGTTGGAGAAAAAAAGTATGAACAATTTGGAAAGAAATTTTTAGAAATTATCAACTAATCTCTAAGAGATTTTATATCTGGATTGCAAGATATTTTATGTTTCATATCTACAATACTAAAACTCTCTATCTCACTTAAAGATGTAACAGTTGAATCTCTAAATCCTTCCCCACTATTTATATAGATGCTAAAACCATTCTCATAAAGTGCAAGTCTTGTAGTTAATGCCATTGAGTAAGTTGTTAAAACTCCATCTTTTTTCATAGCATTTTTTACATCTCTAAAATACTCACTAGTCCAAAGAGCTGGATTTGTTGATGGAGAGAAAGCATCTTGATACACTACATCAAACTTATCTCTAAATTTTTTAATATACCCTCTTGCATCACCTAAAAATAACTCTATTTGCAGAGTATCATCTCTATAATTTTTATTTTTAATAAGCTCTAAAACAATATGCCTAAACTCACTAAACTCTTTTGGATAAGAAAAATTTGATAAAGACTCAATAAGTGAGCTATCTAACTCTGGTGAAAAGATATTTAGTTTAGAAGTAAGTGAGTTTTTTTTATGATAAAGAAGAGTTGTTAAAGTATTAAAACCCAAACCAAAGCAAATATCCAAAATATTTATCTCATCTAAATTAGATTTTATTTTAAATGCAGGATAGATATGCTTAAAAAGCGACTCTTTTAGTGCCCCATCTTTTGTAGAATGATAATGTTCATCATACTCTTTTGAGTAAGCTGTAAAAGAACCATCGTCACTTAGAACCATCTCATGATTTTCATCATTAAATATTTTCACTAAAGATCATTACCCCACATATGCATTTTTTTAGCTATCACTAAATCGTAGCCATCTACTATATCTATTTCATTAGGTGCTCTAAATTCAAACTTCTCAAGCATAATTTTTAAAGCTTCTTTATCCATAATACCTTTTTTTTCTATAATTATTATATTTGCTGTATTTGTTAAAGTTGTGTAAGCGAGTTTTAGTAACATCTTTTGATTTTCATGAGCATAAAACATATCTTTAAATATCACTATATCATTATCCCTCGGTTTTGCTCTAAAGGGCTTTGAGAAATCTAAATTATCTTCATTGTATAAAACTATTTTTAGCTCTCCATCAACGCTCTCCATTAAAGATAAAAGTGCTGAAGTTATTTCATCTTTAGATACTGCAACCTGTAGATAATGGCTACCAGGAGATGGGTTAAAGAGTTCTAAAAATTGTCTTAAATCTAACATCATTCAATAAGCTAACTCATGAAGTTCTTTAAATAGATATGCTTCTACAACATCCTCTATATTTCTTTGAATATGAGCAACCAACACCATCATTGACTTTTCCATAAATGGCCAGACATACTCATTATCATTTGTAATTATCACTACTTCACTAAAATTCTCAAAAGCATCTTGGTCTGAGTTAAAATTGATTTTAATAAGTTTACCATCCTCAATACATATTTGAGCCCATATTTTTACATCTGCAAGTTTACTTAGAGATGATTCCTCTTGATTTTCACCATCCATTGGAAGCAGTATATACATTATTGATTAACTTTAGATAAATCTAGTGTTAATGCCTTATTATCCATAATACCTATCTCTTGCTTAAGAACTTTTTTAGCTATAGCTTTTGCATCTTTTAGTGAGTGCATTTTATATGTTCCACATTGATAAATATTTAGTTCAGGAATATCTTTTTTCTTTTTAACACTTAAAATATCTTCCATTGATTTTTTCCAAGCCTTCGCAACTTTTTTCTCACTTGGTTTTCCAAGAACTGACATATAAAAACCTGTTCTACAGCCCATAGGGGAAACATCTATAATTTCTACTTTTTTTGAATTTAAATGCTCTCTTATAAATCCTGCAAAAAGATGTTCTAGTGTATGAATCCCAGCAGATGATAAAGTTTCCTTGTTAGGTTTAACAAATCTTAAATCATATACTGTAATTTTATCCCCGCTAGGACTTTTCATCCCCTTTGCTTTACGAACAGCAGGGGCAGGCATAATTGTATGGTCAACTGTAAATGAATCTAATAGTGGCATGTGAATTCCTTGTTTTAATTGAGTAATTGTACCCTTTTTTAATTTCATTAAAGATAATAAATATATGAAAATATTTATCTTATTATTAAGTTTTGTGGCTCTTTCATGCTATTTTAATATATTTATTGTTATCATACGCTAATAAATATTTAATGATAAACTTTGTTGTTTATCATTTTTATAAAAAGGTTTCCCCCCCCCATGAAAAAGCTATCCATCAAACTACAAATCGTCCTGCTTACATCATTTTCTTTGATAATTTTAGCAGTAATTTCAACTTTAGTTGCAACCATAAAGACTAAAGAGTCTTTAACAGCTGCTAGTTATACTAGTCTATCTTCTCTTAGAGATGTGAAGAAAAATCAAATCCAAGCCTTATTTTCTAGACAGATAGGAGATATTAATGTTCTTGCTCATTCAAGCAATACTTTTAAAATTGTTGATGACTTATTAGCTATTGAAGATCAACTACAACTTAGTGAAACAGATAATTATCCAATTAATAATAAAATAGCTAAAAAGGCCAAAGAACCACATGAGAAATTTTTCAAATACTATATGAATCAATACAACTATTATGATATTTTTATTATCTCTGCAGATGGTGGACGCGTTATGTACACAGTTGCAAAAGAATCAGACTATGGTGCCAATCTTATTCACGGTCCACTAAAAAATAGTGGTTTAGCAAAAGCATACAAACAAGCTCTGCAAAACAATCGTCCTACTTATATAGATATGGAGCCTTATGCTCCAAGCAATGGTGATCCTGCAATGTTTTTAGCTGAGCCTCTGTACGCTGACAATGGAAAAGCCAAGGCAGTGTTAGTATTTCAAATTTCTACTGCTTCTATAGATAAAATTATGCAATATAGAGCAGGCTATGGGAAATCTCAAGAAGATTACCTTGTTGGACCAGATAAACTTATGAGAAGTGATAGTTATATTAATAAAACTACACACTCTATAAAAGCCTCTTTTGCAAATCCATCTACTGGTTCAGTTGATACAGTAGCTACAAGAGCTGCACACTCTGGAAAAACTGGAATTATAATGGCCACAGGATACACAGGAAAACAGGTATTACTTTCATACTCATCCATTAGTATTGGAAAAGATTTTAATTGGGCAATCATTTCAAGAATGGATGAGGATGAAATTCTTGTGGTTCCAAATGAGATAAGAAATATTTTAATTGCTGACTCTGCCATTCTTTTAATTATAATTATGATAATTGCTATCCTTCTAATAAATAAAAGTATTATTAAGCCTATTAACAGGTTTAAAGAAACTCTTTTAGACATAGGGAACAATAAAGACTTAACAATAAAAGTAGATGAAAATGCTCCAACAGAAATTTCACAGATGGCTAAAAGTTTTAATACTTTAATAACAGAATTAAAAAATCTAATAGAAACTTCTAAGCAGAGCTCATCTGAGAATGCTTCAATTTCTCATGAACTCTCAACAACTGCAACTGGAGTTGGAAATAATGTTGAAGAATCTGTCGCTATAATAAACAATACAACTACCCATGCAAATGAGATTAAAAATGAGATTTTATTATCCATCTCTGATGCTCAAGACTCTAAGAAAGAGATAATTATAGCAAATGAAAACCTTGGAAATGCACGTCATGATGTTGTAGCTCTTACATCTAAAATTCAACATAGTGCTGAATTAGAAATTGAACTCTCTCAAAGAATGGATACTCTCTCAAGCGATGCAAATGAAGTAAAAAATGTTCTTGAAATTATTTCAGATATAGCTGAGCAAACAAATTTATTGGCACTAAATGCAGCTATTGAAGCTGCTCGTGCTGGTGAACACGGTCGTGGATTTGCAGTTGTTGCTGATGAAGTTAGAAAACTTGCTGAGAGAACTCAAAAATCTCTTACAGAGATTAACGCTACAATCAACATTATTGTTCAATCAATAATGGATGTTAGTGCCCAAATGAACAGTAATTCTGAAGAGATTCAAGCATTAGCAATTACTGCTACGGAAGTTAAACAAAAAATCAATGATACAGTTACTATAGTAGTTGAAGCAGTTAATGCAAGTGACCGAACTGTAACAGATTTTGAGAAGACGGGAGCTAATGTTGATTTAATTGTTACACAAATCACACAAATAAATGAGATATCTTCTCAAAATGCTCGCAATGTTGAAGAGATTGCATCAGCTGCTGATCATTTAAATTCTATGACAGATGATTTACATAAAAAACTTGAAACATTTCGTACTTAATAAACTTGTCCTAATTGGTGCCTCAACTGGGGGACCTGGACAGATAGAAAAGATTGTTTCTTCACTTCCTCCACTAGTAAACACATCTATAATAATTGCACAACATATGGTTAAAGGTTTTATACCAAGCTTTGCTGCTCGACTAGAAGAACATACTATAAATAAAGTTTCACTTGCTATAAATAAAAATATTTTTGAAACTGGTCAAATTTATTTATGTAGTGGTTTTACAGAAATTAAAAGATCTGAATATAACTTATGCTTTAGCAATAAACCAGCAAATGATAATAGCTTTAATCCTGATATTAACACTATCTTTAACTCTTGTATTCCTCTATTAAAAGAGATTAAAATACTTAGTATTATACTAACTGGAATAGGTGACGATGGAGTTAAAAGCTGTAAAGAATTAAATCTTAATGGTGCAAGGTGTATAGCAGAAAGCAAACATAGTGCTATCGTTGATGGTATGCCATGCCGTGCAAGAAAAGAAATACCAAATATTGAAATCGATGATATAGATGGCATAATAACTAAAATCAAGGAATTTTGTAACTAATGTTTAGTTTTTTTAATAAAGAGCTACTTCAAGATAATAATCAAAAACTACAAATAGTTGAAGATTATGTAGATATTGTACCAATCTCCAAATATTTTAAAGAAGAAACAGGTGTAACTTTTGAAAAACAAATAAATATCTTAAAAAGTAAAGTTACCACTTATTGTAAACAAAGAGAAATATACTCATTTACAGAATTATTAAATCTTGTAAAAAAAGATTCTATTGCGAAACAAAAATTAATTGATTATTTAACAACAAATGAAACATTCTTTTATAGAGAGTTTAAACAAATTACTGAACTTGTAAATTTAGTAAAAACAATAAACTCAAATATAAATATTTTGTGCGCACCATCTGCAACAGGAGAAGAACCTTACAGCATTGTTATCGCCTTGCTTGAAGCTGGGGTTATGCCAAAGAGTTTTCATATAACAGGTATAGATATTAATTCCGATGCTCTTGAAAAAGCTCATAATGCAGTATATAGAGAGAGAAATGTAAGAAATTTAACTTCTCAAATTATCAAAAACTATTTTTTACATAATGGTACTCATTATATTTTAAAAGATGTCGTAAAAATACATACAACATTTAAACTAGAAAATCTATTTGACCCATCTTTTAAATCACTAGGGAAATTTGATTTTGTTTTTTCAAGAAATATGTTAATTTATTTTGATAAAGAAACAAAATTAAAAGCAAAAAATATTTTAGAGAGTATGAGAAAAGATAACAGATATGATGTGTTTTTTGGTCATGCTGATATACTTTAAAAAGTGAAGTATAAGTTATGTTTAACTCAGACTAAGGCTATACCATATGGTATGCCATGTCTGAGCTAGACGCAAATTGGAGTCGAAGCTAAAAGCTTTTAAACGCGAGCTTCTTCACGGCGTTGTAGATACGCCCAATTTTCATCGACACGTTCTTGCCATTCTTTGATAAGATATTTATACTCATCTTTGAATAAGTGCTTAAAGCGACCTTGAGCAGCCAAATATTCTTCAACAGGAACAACATTTTTAGGTCTATAAGTGATATTCCACTCTTTGCCATCTATCACTTCATAAAGTGGAAATACTAATGAGTCTGTTGATAAATCAGTTAACATCATTGTATCTTTAGGATCAAATTTCCACTCAGTAGTACAAGGGGAAACTGCATTTATAAATACTGATCCTTCTGTTGCAAAACCTTTTTGAATCTTTTTAACCATATCTTTCCATTTATTTGGAGCAACTTGTGCTGTATATGGAATATTGTGAGCCGCCATAATGCCCATCATATCTTTTTTGTTCATCTTCTCACCATAAGAGATTGAACCAGAAGGTGAAGTTGTAGCAGATGAACCGATAGGAGTAGAACTTGAACGCTGTCCACCTGTGTTTGCATATACTTCATTATCAAGAACAACATACATCATATTGTGATTTCTCTCCATACATCCTGAAATCCATTGGAAACCGATATCATAAGATGCACCATCTCCACCAAAAGCGATAAACTTAGGATTACGATCAGGTTGTTTCAGGCGACCTTTTGTTTTAAGTGCATTATACATTGACTCTGCACCTGCAATGGCAGTTGAAGAGTTTTCAAAACCGATATGAATCCATGAAGCATCCCAAGATGTATAAGGATAAACAGCAGTACAAACTTCAAGACAACCAGTTGAAGCTGAAAGAACTAAATCATCGTTTGTAGCATTTAATATTTCACGAACGATAATTGAGTGAGCACAACCAGGACATAAAAGGTTTGCACCCTCAAAACGATCTGCCGATGTTGAAAACTCTTTTAAATTTTTTATTTTTTTTATTTCACTCATATTAAATTCCTATAAAAACGACAGCTTCGGTCCACGAACACCGATAAACTGCTGTAGTTGAGTAGTAACTTTACCAGCATCTACATTTGTTTGAAGCTCATTATAAAGATCTACTAAGTTTGCTTTAGTTAAATCACGACCGCCTAAACCATAAATATATCCAGAAAGTAAAGGGCTATACTCCGTATTATAAAGTGCGCCTGCTATTTCATTGTACATAGCTCCTGGTGCACCGCCTGGAGATGCTCTATCAAGAATTGCTACAGCTTTAACATCTTTAAGTGCTTCTATGATTTGAGCAAATGGGAAAGGACGAATTACACGAAGACCAACAACACCAGCTTTTAAACCTTTTGCTCTCATTTCAGTTGCAACTTCACGAGCTGTCTCAACTGAAGTTCCTAAACAAAATACACATAAATCTGCATCTTCCATATCATAACACTCAACTTGAGAGTACTTACGACCAGTTAGTTTTTCAAAATTAGCAAAAACTTCATCAATTTTTGGAGAAACTTTTAACATTAAATCGCTGTGTTGACGAGCTTTATGCTCAAAATGCCAATCTTCTTCAGTTTGAACACCATGAGTTACAGGATGTTCAAAATCTAACATATCATTCATCGGTTTAAATTTACCAACAAAATTATAAGCATCATCATCAGTTATAGTTGTTACACCTTGAGCAGTATGAGATGTCATAAATCCATCTTGGTTTATGATAGATGGAAGTCTAATACCATGATCTTCAGAAACTTTAAATGCTATAAAATTTAAATCATAAGCACCTTGTGGTGAGAATGCATCAAATTGAATCCAACCACTATCACGACATAAATACATATCAGAGTGGTCTCCATTTACATTAAGTGGAGCAGCAAGAGCACGATTTACAATATTTAAAATAATTGGAAGTCTCATGCCTGAAGCTTGATAAAGTGTTTCAACCATTAGTGCTAAACCTTGACTTGATGTAGCAGTTGCGACACGACCACCAGCAGCAGCTGCACCGATACATCCAGACATTGCAGCATGTTCAGATTCAACCATTACAAATTCACCCTCAACATAATTATCTGCTTTGAATTGTGCATAACCTTCAACAATCGGTGTTGATGGAGTAATTGGGTAAGCCGCAACAACATCTACTTGAGCTTGTCTTAAAGCCTGAGCAGCAGCATGATTACCATCCCATACTTCAACATCTCTTAATTCCATTTTATCAAATGCCATTATGCTTCCTCCTCATCTTTTTTAGGCCACGAAGCTATCTCTGCTTCGTCTTCCGCTTGTTCTGGAAACATTAAAAGTGATTTTGGATTTGTTGGACAAACCTCAACACAAATTCCACAACCTTTACAATGATCCATATCTATACCTATCATTTTTTTATCTCTTGCAATAATAGAAACATCTGGACAATAAATCCAACAAAATTGACAATCGATACAGTAGTCTTTATTGAAAACTGGTTTAATTAATCTCCAGTCTGCTACACTCGCTTTATAAGAGTTATTCTCCGAATAAGTACGATCCTCTTGTCTTGTTCCAGCAATATCATCTATACTGCCATCAAATGAACGAAGCATAGCTCCAATTTCGAACTCATCCCATCCTTTTTTTGCCATCATCGACTCCTTATTTTACTTCGTCATAAGCTCGTTGAATTGCAACCATATTTGCATCAACAATCTTTTGTGGTAATTTAGAAAGAACTCTTTTCATATTTTCTTTAAAAAATTCTATATCATACATTCCAGAAACTTTCATAAATGCACCAAGCATTGGTGTATTTGGAATTGGACGACCAATAGTTTCATTTGCAATAACTATACAATCAACAGTATAAACATCTTTATCTTCAAACCTAGGTTGAGCCTTAATTAGCTCCTCTGTACTTAAATGAGTGGTAATAATGTACTTAGTTGTGTCCTTGTGATGTATTGTGACATCTGTTGTTATTGCTAATGCAGGATCAATAACAAAAACATAATCTGGTTTCATATATTTTTCATGATTCATAATCACTTTAGTATCTACACGGTTATATGCTGTCATTGCAGCTCCACGCTTAGCAGATCCATAAAATGCAAATGCTTGTACATGTTTACCTGTTGTAGAGATAACATCTGCTAAACCTTTAGCACCTGTAACAGCTCCTTGTCCAGCGCGACTATGCCATCTAATTTCTAGCATAAATTCTCCTTCTTTCTTTATTATGTAAATACTCAGTCGTAAATTGTTCCTTATTTTATGCAACTTGCTCTTAAATATAGCTTGAAATTATAGAGTTTATAATTAAGCAAAAAAAGTGTGTAGTTTTTACTTGTTTTGAAGATAAGTAGTTGCTTCAAGTGCATCAGTCAATACAATATCAGTAAATTTTTTTAGTGTATCAAAACTATCGTACCCACTTAAGACACCTATTGAATTTATGTTTGCATTTTTTGCACTAAGGAGATCTAATTTTGTATCTCCAATCATCCAAACTTCCCTATTTTTGGTATTCATGCTCTCTAATGCTTTAATAATTGGCTCTTCATGTGGCTTTGGATTTATAACATCTTCTCTTCCAATTAACACTTCAAAATACTCCATTAATCCAAAATGTTCCATCAATATCTTAGAGTATTTCCCTGTTTTAGTTGTAACGATTCCAAGTGTTGCAAATTGACTGGCAATCTTGACTGCCTGTGTAGCATTTGGTAACATCTGTGTTTTTATAGTAGATATTTTTCTATATTCTTCTTTATATGTATCAACATAATCCCAAATCATATTTTTATCTACTCCTAATTCTTCATACATAATATCTAATGGATATCCAATCAAAGCTTTTATCTTTTCATTATTTACATGTGGATAATTGTGCACCTTAAATGAGTGCTGAAAAGTATCTACTATTGCATCCGTTGAATCTATTAATGTGCCATCTAAATCAAATAGTATAATCATTAAATTATTTTTCCCATTTTATATAATTATGCCAAACTCCGCTTGGACTAGGTTCTATGTTTTTTATATCTTTACTAACAGTTGTTATTGAGTTTGGAATATATAAAAATAGATATGGATTTTCATCAGTTATTAGTTTAAACATTTTTTTCCATATAATTGCGAGTTTTTCTTTATCTACTATTGATTGGGATTCTTCTATCATTCTATCAATTTTTGGGTTGTTATAGCCTATCAGATTAAACCCACCTTTTTTATCATTATCGCTATGCCAAAACATATATGGGTCTGGTGTTGGAGAAAGTCCCCATCCTAAAAGAATAGTGTCAAATTTATGAGGAAATACAACCATATTTAAAAATGCTTGCCACTCCATAACTCTTAGATTTACTACAACTCCAATTTTTTTTAATTGATGCTGCATAATTTGGGCGGCATATGGTCTTATAGCACTTGAGTTTGATGTTGCTATTTCAAAGATAAGTGGATTGGATTCATCATATCCAGCTTTAGCTAAAAGCTCTTTTGCTTTTTTGATATCTTGTTTTGGTGCTTTTACATCTTTATTAAAAGCTATTGTAGTTGGATGAAATGGTCCTGTACAAATCTCTGCATGATTAAAAAAGAGTATATCTATGATCTCTTGCCTATCAATTGCTAAGGATAAAGCTTCTCTTACTTTTGGATTTTTAAATTTTTCAAGTCGCAAATTAAAACCCAAATATGTGTAAGAGCGAGATATCTGCTCATATATATTAAATTTAGAAAAAAAATCATCTCCAATTTGTCTTTCATACTGCATAGGTTCAATGGAGCCAATATCTAAAGCAGATGATTTTAACATTAAAAAGCGTGTCATTGGATCAGCTATTACATGAAAAGATATTTTATCTATCTTTGTACGACCTTCAAAATAATCATCAAAAGCACTTAATATAATATTTTTAGAGTGTTCAAGTTGTGTAAGCTTATATGCACCTGTTCCAATTGGATTTGTATTAAAAGATGAGTTCATTAAATTTTCTTCATCTTTTAACACATGCTCTGGGATTATCCCCATCATCCAGGTCTCTAACGCTTTAAAATATGCTTTTTTATATTTTACTTTTATAGTAAATTCGTCCATTATCTCAACACTCTTAACAAACCTAAAACCTGAACTATATGGTGAACTTATTTTTGGAGAGATTAATGCATTATAAGTAAAAAGAACATCTTTAGCACTAAACTTCTCTCCATCATGCCATTTAACATTTTTATGAAGCTTAAAAATCAAAGTAGTATCATCTTCATAATAAAATTCTTTTGCTAAGTCACCTACTATTGTAGCACTATCTTTATCATACTTTATTAGGCCATTAAATATAAATCCACTAATTTCTGATGAACTAGAGTCGGTTGCCAATATTGGATTTAGTCTTGCAGGATTAGCGGAAGTAGCTAAATGCAAAGTTGAAGAAAATAAATTTATAGATAGAAACAAAAGTAATAGATAATACAATTTTACTCTTTTTTAGAGTGATTATATCAAAGTTATTGAAGTTTTTTTATAAATGAGGATTATCAACACCAAGTGGTGCTGATAAAAAAATATTAACGTTTTGAGAACTGACGAGAACGACGAGCTTTACGACGACCTGGTTTCTTACGCTCAACAACACGAGCATCACGAGTCATCATACCTTCAGGTTTAAGGATTGCTTTAATCGCTGGATCAAACTCTACAAGAGCTTTTGAAATACCATGACGAAGCGCATCTGCTTGACCACCAAAACCACCACCTAAAGTAGTAGCAACGATATCAACAGATGTATCTTGTTTTGATAAAACTAGAGGTTGTTTAACACGAAGCTTCTTAGCTTCAAGTCCACCTAACCATGCGTCTAGTGAAAGACCATTAATAGTCATATTACCAGTACCTGGAGTTAACCATACTTTTGCGATTGACGCTTTACGTTTACCTGTTGCATATATTTTGTTTGCCATATGGTAATCCTTACTTAGCAAGTTGTGCAGTGTGAGGATGTTCAGCACCTGCATAAATTTTTAATTTTTTAAGCATTTTAGCACCAAGCTTAGTTTTAGGAAGCATACCACGAGTAGCTAATTTATATAGTTTCTCAGGATTTTTTTCTAAAAGCTCAGTCATTTTAACACTCTTAGTTGAACCGAAGTAACCAGAATGTGAAAAATACTCTTTATTGTTAATTTTACCAAGACCATTAAATTTAGCTTTTGAAGCATTGATAATAACTACATAGTCACCACAGTCAAGGTTTGGAGTAAAACATGGTTTATTCTTACCACGAAGTATAGTAGCTACTTCTGTAATCATTCGACCAAATGTTTTACCTTCAGCATCAACCAAAACCCATTTTTGGTCGATTTGTTCAGGAGTTGCAATTTGTGTAAATTTCATTCGTGAACCTTTCGTTTAATTTAATATTGGAAGTATAGCTTTATTGACTTATATATAGCTTAATTTATGGCTTATTTAAGGTTCGATATGTATAATTTACGCTTCCGTTTAATCCTGTGGAAATAAAATATTTTCAAAATTAAAGATAATTAATGTTTAAAGCAGAAAAATTTTCCCACTACAAATTAAAATTTTTTATTATTATACCTATTTTACATACAAGATTGTCTGTGAATAGTGACCAACAAACACTAAATAAAATAAATCTTAATTCAAGATAATGTCAATATATTTTCTTAAAAAACACACTATACCTATTATGCTAATATCTTTAGTACTAGGTATCTCTTATCTTTCTTATTACAACTATAATGTGCAAAAAAATCTTTTACTTAAACAGTTGCATTACAACTCTTTAAATATAACAAATTCTATCTCTTCATCAATAAAAAGATTTGATAGTGTAAAATCTACAATGAGTATTCAAAAGCTTATTGGTAATATTTCTTTTGCATTTGAAATATTTGAATTTAGATATTTGTCTCCAGATGGAACTATAAAAAATTCTATGCTTAAAAGCGAGATAGGCAAAATTTTAAATACTAAAAGTTTTAAACTTATGAAAAATGGTAAAAATTCCTTAAATAGCTTTTTTTTTGAAGTACGCAACCATGTTAACGTAATGTCAATTTATTATCCTATATACAGTGAAAGTAAATTAATTGGCATAATTGATCTTTGTATTGATATTTCTGAATATAAAATAAAAAAAGAGCTAAAGGAAAACTCTACTAATAGACAAGTAGATATATTAAATCTACTAAAATCTATAAATGGTTCCATTATTAACTCTATTGCCATATCAACAAAAACAGATATAAATAATTTTTTATATTCATATGTCACTTCAACAAAAAATATTATAGAAATTTCAATTGTTGATAAAAAAAATAAGATAAAAGCAAGTAGCAATAAAACCCTTATTGGAAAACAGTTAAATAAAAATAACTTACTAACCCCTGGTTTAAAAACACTTAACAATCAACAAACATACCTTTCTATTACAAACTTTAATGATTCTGATCTAAAACTAATGCTTCTACTTGATGCTTCTACTTATGTTCAGCTTGAGCTAAAACTTCTTACAACAGCAATTTCTACAAGTGTAATGGCTCTTTTATTTGCAATAATTACTTTTAGAATAATGTTTTACTCGGTACTTGAACAATCTCGTCAAGAAAAAGAACATCTTGAGCATTTAGTAAATGAACGAACTAAAAAAATAGAACTACTTAGTAAAACTGACTCTTTAACTCAATTATGGAGTAGAAGTTATTTAGAGAAAAATCTTGAACAAGAATTTAAGAGAGCTAAAAGATATAGCACTAATATGTCAATAATGATACTTGATCTTGACCACTTTAAAAACATTAATGACTCTTATGGGCATATGGCAGGTGATGAAGTACTTCGTCAGATAAGTCAAAGAATTCAAAAGTGTCAAAGAGAGACAGATTTTATAGGTCGTTATGGTGGAGAAGAAATTGTTATTATTTTACCAGAAACTACTTTAGAAGCATCAAAATTAATAGCAAATAAAATATTAAAAATAATCTCTATAGACCCTGTAAAATTTGAATCTTCCAATATTAACGTTACTACAAGTATTGGTATTAGTAGTTTAAGAAAAGAGCATGATGATTATAAAATGATTTTTGCAGAAGCAGATGAGGCACTCTATCTTGCTAAAAATCTCGGACGAAATAGAGTTGAAGTATTTACAATAATAACTCAACTTTTTAAATCTGAATAATCTTTACTTCATCTTCTAATAAATAACATATATACCCATAAACTTCTTCGTTTGTTATCTCTTTTATAGCTTTTATATAATAAGAAATTTGTTTTACATGATGTTCATGATAATTCATAGAACTTTTATAATCAACTACCCTCCAAGATGAATTATCTTTTATCAGTAAATCAATATATCGAAGATTATTTTTATATCGAAGAGCTTTTTCTTTATAATTTTTCCCTCTCCTTAATTTTTTAAACTCATTATTTTGCAAAAGCATTTTAATTCTATGGACAATATTTTCAACCTCACTTAATTCTAAAACATAACCATATTTATTTAACATCATATCTTTAGCGTGAGGTATTGAGTTTTCTTCAAAACTAGCCATCATCTCTAACATATAGTGAAGCGCTAAACCAAAATTTTGTGCTTTAAAATCTTCATCTTCTTCAGCTTCAACTTTTAATATATCACTTTGGGTTCCATAATATAATTCTTCGTACTCAATTTCTGTATGCGTTTTCAAGCTTGAGAGTGAGTGGGTTTTTTCACACTTTAAAATACCACTACTGCCAGTACTCATATCTAAAATATCAAATACTGAATCTTTTAATTTTTTAATTATAAAAAGATTATCTCTAGCTCTAGTAAAAGCAACATACAAAGTATTTAAAGAGTCTTCATAAACTAGTTGTTTCTCTTTTTTGAGTGCATTTGCATAATTTGTATCTAAATCATCCCGCCCTTTAATACGAAGATAGATATTTTGTAGTTTTATCCCATCATATTCATATATAATACTATCACGATTTGGCGGTGCTTTTTTAAGTCTGTCCATAACTATCACATGCTCATACTCTAGCCCTTTTGATTTGTGAATAGTTAAAACTCTTGCTCCGCTAAGCTCACTCATAGCTGCACTTATATCTATTCTTTCATATTCAAAAAGCAATGCCTCTATATCTTGACATGTGGAGATAAAATTTAAAAATCTTAGCAGATTAAAATCATCATTAAAAAGGGTATATTTATCTATAGCATTTTTAACAATATCTAAAAGCTTATTGTTATTTAAATCAACTCTATCTATCTGTTTTACTGGCTTGTTTATGAGAGAAAAGAAATTATGTTTATATATGTTTTCATTAAAATACAGATATTTCAAATACTCTAAAATCGCTTTTACACTTTGCTGATTTATTAACTTTGTAGTGGTCTCTGTTACAACCTCTATATCATCATCTTGGAGCTGAAGTTTTATTTTTTCTCCATCCCCATTTGTAGCACAAAGAATAGCTATCTCATCTATATTTGCACCTAAAGAGATTAATCTTTTTACCTGTTTTGTAGTCTCCTCTAAAAGTTCATCATTTTGTATAATTTCGATATATCCATCATTGGCACCATCTCGAACTAACTGATTTTTATAATCTTTTATTTTATTATTAAAAACTTTATTTACAAACTCAATTATCTCCTTTTGTGAACGATAATTTGTAAGCAATTGCTCTTTTTTAGTATTGTTCTCTCGTGCTACCTCACCAAACAATGCAGATACTCCACCACGAAATCTATAGATAGATTGTTTCACATCTCCAACAAAAAAGAAACTTCCATCTTCAAACACTCCACTTCCAGAAGTTATCTCATTTATAAGTGGTTTTAGTATTTCGTACTGCATTATGGAGGTGTCTTGAAACTCATCTAGTAACATATGTTGTATTTGAGAATCAAGTCTAAAATACAAAAACTCACTATCAACACGCTCTTTTAAAAGATAGTGAACAAGTACAGTTACATCATTAAAAGAAAGCTCACTATCATCCATGTAAAGTGCTTTTTTAGATTTTTCATAAATCTCTAAGAGCTCATTTAAAGCATAAAAAAAGTTTTTCTCTCGAGCAAGATTATGCCCCCTTATAGCCTCTTGAACTCTACTTAAGTGGGTATCCATTTCAGGTGTGTAGCATTTTTTATATGTTGAATAATTCATACTCTCTCGACCTATCCAAGCTTTATTTGATAACTCGGTAAAACTATCAGCTTTCATACCATTTAACGCTGTAGTTGAAGCCTCTTTACATGAAAATACAATAGTTTGTAACTCTTTAAAAGCGCTCATAGCATCTTCTTCAAATTTCCATAGGTCTTGTTTTTTAAATTTTAAACTGGTTAACTCCTGTTTTTTCGCATAAAACTGCTCAAGTAGTGTAAAAATATCGCTAAGTCTTTTTTTTGACTCTAAAGAGAGTGTAATTAGAATCTCTTTTTTGCCTGATACACTTACCTCTTTTAAAAATCTAGATAAAAGTTTTAACTCATGTTGAGAACTAAATGTTGAAAAATCTGGCATAAGTGAGGTGTAGAGTGAAAATTTGCGTAAAATTTGCGTAAAAAAGCTATCTATCGTCATAATTTTTGTGTTTGAGTTTAAAAATTCTGTTAAAAGTTTTTGACGATTTTCAAGCAAATATTCACGAGATAAACCTGTCACTTCAGCAATAACATCCAGCTCCTTACGCTCTGCCAACTCTTGGAGTGTTACAACAATTCTCTCTTGCATCTCACGAGCTGCTTTATTTGTAAAAGTAAGTGCTAATATCTTAGAGGGAGACGCACCCCCAAACATAAGTGAAAGGTAACGCACAACAAGCATAAATGTCTTACCGCTACCTGCGCTTGCTTCGTATGCTAGATTGTTTATAAATTTACTCATATTTACTCATTTATTTTATTATGTTACTTTTAAAGGTGCCCTTTATTTAGTATACCAAATATTTTTGTTTTATAGCATTATTTAATCCTAAAATAGCTATAATCGCCCAAATTATAAGACAATAAATCCAAACTAAGGGTAGTAAATTTATGACACTAGAAACTATAGGATTACCTCTTATTGTACTTCTTCCATTTATAGGGGCTATTTTAGTTTCTCTTAGTGCAAAGGTGCATCGTTTTGCCCCTGCATGGGTTGCGGGAGGTATTACTCTTTTTGCCATATTGATACTCTCTTACTTGTCATACATCCCTTTTGGAGGAGATAGCCTCGTTCAGTCTTGGACATGGATAGAGACCATAGGACTTAGCTTTTCTTTTAGGATAGATGGGCTTAGTATGCTTTTTGCATATATCATATTAGGTATTGGTATTCTTATTGTCTTTTATGCGAAATACTATCTTTCACCAAAAGATAGTATGGCTAGATTTTATGCCTATTTACTTCTATTTATGGGTTCTATGCTTGGTATTGTTATGTCAGAGAA
>JAKISR010000048.1 GCA_021648465.1 Sulfurimonas sp.
ATTCTCTTGTTTTGGAAAAAGTTACACCCGTTGGGTGAAGTCTTTGAGTGTGACTTTTTCGCTTTGAAGTACCTAATTATAGAGCAATCAAGCTTGTTGTCTAATTTGGTATGGAATTATTGGGGATCATATCTTCAAACTCAACTGGAGAGTAATTATTATTTTAGCTTTTTTGAAAATAAATCTTATTGAATTGGTGTCTTAGATTTTAGGAGCATTATATTTTAATTTATCTCTAAAAAGTGAAACGTAATTATTATGTTTTCTATATATATGGTTCATCAATAAATGGAGATTATAGGCTTAAATGGGAAAAAATAGAAAAATGGCTAAGAGAAAAGCATAAGTTTCAAAAATCCTATAACTCGGAAAATTCACGACAACTTCATAGAGTTCCCTATATAAAAAAGGAAATTACCACTCATTAAACCATATCTTATGAATTATATTGTTATAATTATTTTATATAAATTAATAATCTTAAGTGAAGTGAGGAGTAATGAAAAGACAACTTAAAAGTAATAATTTAGTATATTTATACTATAACGCTCTTAACAGTACCTCTCAAGCCTCTTTACAATGCTCACCCCTAGAGGTCGTTTAATGAAAACTTCACAAAAACAATCTTTTAACAAATCATTTTTAATTATTGATGAACAAATATTTAATATAAAAGCATTAAGTATGCTTTTTAAAGATGAAAAAAAATCAAATTCAAATTTGAAAATATATACTTTTATAGACGTAGTGATGTATGGATTATAAATATGACAAAAATAAGGAAAAAGATTGATTTGTAAACATTTTGGAGAGTGTGGTGCTTGTGTAGTTTATGAAAATGGATATGAAGCTCAATTAAATCAAAAAATAAAATTAAATAGAGACAGATTTAAAATTTTTTATTCTGGTGATATATCTGTATTTAAATCACCACAGCAAAATTATCGTTCAAGAAGTGAGTTTAAGATTTGGCATGATGGTGATGTTATGCGGTATGCTATGAATCATATTAGTAAAAAAGGTGTTGTATTTGTTGAGGAGTGTCCCCAAGTAAATTTATACATATCTGAGTTGATGCCAAAGTTATTAAAAGCTATAAGTGCTAAAAAGATAGGGTTTAAACTTTTTGGTGCTGATTTTTTAAGTTCTAGTAGTGGAGAGATAGTTGTCTCACTTTTGTATCATAGAAAGCTTGATGATGAGTGGAAAGAGATTGCAAAAATTATAGCAAGTGAGCTTGATATATATATAATTGGTAGAAGTCGTAAACAAAAAGTTGTAATAGGGCAAGACTATATTACTGAAAATTTAAATATTAATGGTGAAGTTTATAAATTTAATCACATAGAAAATAGTTTTACTCAACCAAATTCTGTAGTAAATGAGCAGATGATAGAGTGGGCTTTAAAAAATTCACCAAGTGATGATGGTGATTTACTAGAGCTTTATTGTGGTGCAGGAAATTTTACTATACCTTTTGCAAAAAAATTTAATAAAGTTCTAGCTACAGAAGTTTCAAAGTCATCTATAAATGCGGCTAAAATAAATATGGTTTTGAATAATATAAATAATATAGAATTTGTTAGAATGAGTGTAGAAGAATTTACTGGGGCTCTTGATGGAGTTAGAGAGTTTAGACGAATGAAAGAGATAGACATAAACTCATATAATATAAATACTATATTTGTTGATCCACCAAGAAGTGGGATGGATATAGATTCATGTGAATTTTCAGCAAGATATAATAGTATTTTATATATATCTTGCAATCCTGAGACATTGGTTCGTGATTTAGAAATATTAACAAAAACACATGAGATAAAAGTGATGGCACTTTTTGATCAGTTCCCATATACTTACCATGTGGAGATGGGTGTAAAACTAGTAAAAAAAGGTATTATGTAAAATGAAGATAATTTTTTTTATATCATTGTTTCTAACATCTTTGTTGGCTGATGATTTCAATAGGATAAATATAATTGTAAGTGATATAAGTGAGCTTAGAGCTGAGAATGAAAAATGTCAATCTAAATTGAAAAACATTACTTATAAAACTGAAAAATCATCTCTTAATTATGAAAGATTATATAATAAACAAAAACATAAAAATGTTATTTTAAAGGCACAACTTGAGTATTCTAATGATTTACAAGTAAGTAATAAAAATTTAGCAAATAAAGTTAAAGAATTAGAAAAAATAGTTAAAAAGCAAGAAAATATTTTAAAAATCAAATCAAAAAATAATAAAAATACTTTTTCCACTCTTGTTATGAAAGAAAAATATCAAGAAAAATATTCAAAAAAAGAAAAAATAATAAGATTTAAAGCAACATCATTTTATCTAAATGAGAACAGCAATATATATAATGATATAAATGGAAATAAGATTTTTAGTTGGAAGGAAGGAAGGTCATTTACTTCTAATAAAAAAACAAAAAAATGGATTAAAATTACAGGCTACTTTGTAGACAAAAAATGGCAAAGAGCAAGAAAAGAGATGTGGATTAAGTTACAAAAAGTTTCGAAAAAGTAATTTTTTTAATCATTTTTTTTCTAATACTACCAAAAAATATAAAAATGATATAATAATAAAAAAATTATAAAGATAGTTATGAAAAAAATTTTAATAATTAGTGATAATGTTGTTGGTGAACATTTTATTAAAAGAGTTATTGAAGCTTCAACTGGTGAAAACATTTATTATGTTGTTCAATTAAAACCTAAAAAATACGAAGATGCTAATCCATCACGTTTTAAATTTTATGAATTTGATCCAACTAGTTTTTATAAAATAGCAAATCTCCTTAAAATGGAGTTTATTCAAGTTGTTATATCTATGAATAAACAGCTTGATGTTAATTATACTATTAAAAATATTAGAAATATTAAAAAACAATTACGAATTGTTATTTTAAGTAAATGGCAACAGGATTATGAAGATTCAAATATAATAACAATAAATGCCAATGAAATTCTTGCTTCAAGACTCTTAGATTATCTGCCAAATATGCCAGTTATAGCTCAAAATGTTGGTGTTGGAGAGGGTGAAATAATGGAAGTCTCCGTTCCATTTGGAAGCTCTTTTGTTTATAAACATATCAGTGTAATTGAGCAAAAAGATTGGCGAATTGTTGCAATTTATAGAGAAAGAAAGTTATTGCTTCCAAATAGACATAGAATGATTCAGCCAAATGATATTCTTATACTAGTTGGTGAACCAGCAGTTTTAAAATCTGTATATCGTGCTATCAATAGAGAGTTAGGTCAATTTCCAGAGCCTTTTGGATCAAATTTATATTTGTATATAGATATGAATATTGTAAATTTATCAAAAATAGATGATTTTATCTCAAGAGCTATTTTTATTCATAAAAAACTTAAACATAAACTAATAATAAGAATAATTAATCCTGGAAATATATCTGTAATATGGAAAATCAAAGAATATAGAAGTGAAAATATTATTATAGATATAGAGTATGAAAATTATGACTTAAAAAAGAAGTTTTTTAAAGATTTAAAAAACTATCATATTGGTCTAATAATAGTTTCTAAAGAGATGTTAAAAAATTATAATATGAGAAAAACTTTATATGAAGCTCATGTACCGGTTTTTAAAATTGCTGATAAAGATTACTCAAGTGTTAAAGAAGCATCAATAATACTAGGAGAAAATCGTGATATAGAAAAGATTTCTTCTACTATTTTTGATATATCAGAACAGATGAATTTTAATATAGAACTTTATAATTATATGAGTGAGCATCAAGAAGCTAAAGAGCAAGTAATTGAGCATTTTAATAACTTAACTACTATCTTTTCTAAAAGTATTAAAATTATACAAGAAAATGAAAATCCAATAAAGCTTTTAAAACAAAAAGGGAATTTTGTTCAAATATTACCATTTACTAAAAAATTAACAAGTAGAAATATTTATACTCTTTTATCAACCGATACTGAAAGACTTTACCACAAACTAGACGACTATCATCAAATTTTTATACCTGTACAGATTTAAATAGAGAATATTTAGCAATTTATTAGTCTTTTTTAAGTATTATATACTACTTTATTTAATAAAAATTTTGGACTAATAATGCAAGTAAACATAACACTTAAAAAAGTTGTTGATGATTCGTATAATATAATAATAGACACTCTTCCTAAGATATATTTTGATACAAAAATAGCGATAATAACAAATTCTACAGTTTCAAAATTACATTTAGAATATTTACTTACAAAAATCTCTGCTAAAGAGTTACATGTAATAACCCTTAAAGATGGTGAAGAATATAAAAATCAAGAGAGCATAGATACTATTTTAAATTCTCTTTTTGAAAATAGATTTAATAGAAAATCAATGTTAATAGCATTTGGTGGTGGTGTTATTGGTGATATGACAGGTTTTAGTGCTAGTATATATCAAAGAGGGATTGATTTTATTCAAATACCTACAACTCTTCTTTCTCAGGTTGATGCCAGTGTTGGCGGTAAAACAGGTATGAATAACAGATATGGAAAAAATCTTGTTGGTGCATTTCATCAGCCTAAAGCTGTATATATTGATCCATACTTTTTAACAACTCTTCCAAATAGAGAATTTGGAGCTGGTGTAGCAGAGATAGTAAAAATGGCAGTAACTTTTAACAAAAGTTTTTTTGAGTTTTTAGAAAAAGCTAATTTGAAAAATGCAAATGTGCTTCAAGAAGTGATAAAAAGAGCTGTACAAACTAAAGCAGATGTTGTAGTAAAAGATGAAAAGGAACATGGTATACGGGCTGCTTTAAATTATGGACATACTTTTGGTCATGTAATAGAAAATAAAACGAAATATAAAAAATTTCTTCATGGTGAAGCTGTAGCTATTGGCATAGTCATGGCGAATGAAGTAGCAGTTAAAATGAACCAAATGACTATGGAAGAGGCTTTTAAAATCAAACAACTTTTAGAAAAATATAATTTACCAACCACTTTTGAAATTGATGATGTAGAAAGCTTTTATGAAACATTTTTCTTAGATAAAAAAAGTTCAGACTCATCTATTACATTTATTATACCAAAGGGTATTGGTGATGTTGTCATTACTGATAAGATCGATAAAGAAACAATAATGTATGTTTTAAATAAATTTGGAGAGCATTAATGAAAAATATAATTTTCTTTTTATTACTAGTGTCATCCTTAGTAGCTGCAAACAGTATTAAAGATAAACAACAAACCCGCGTAGAACTTGAAAAAGAAGATATTAAAAAAGAAAAAATTGCTGAATTTATTGCTGAATTAGAAAGCATAGAGGAAAAAATAGCAAATAAAAATAGTGTTTGGATAAATAGTTATGCATCATACCTTACTTCTTTAGATGTTAGAGAATCTCTTGAAAAAATTAAAAAAAGAATCAATTATCTTCGTAGAATTAGAAAGTCTCTAACTCAAAAAGATGAACTAAATGCACTAATATCGAGAGAAAAAATCTTAACATCTCAGATAGAAAAAATCAAAAAGAAGGATAGTTCTCCTTTTTCAGATCTTTTAACCCCACCAAATATTGATGAGATTCCTGCACTTACAAATCCATTTGACATTTTTACAGGTTTTTCACTCATAAAAACACTAAATAAAGATTATAATGACTATATTTTAAGAAAAGAAGAATTAGCTTCTATAATCTCCCTTTTACGAAAAGAAGTAATAATTTATAAGGAGATAGAGGAGTTAGATACTAAGAAAAAATACCAAGCCCAAGCCCAAAGTAAAATAAAACAATTAGATAGACTTGAGAGTGCTGTAGACACTATGAGCGCAACAGTAGATGTTTACCAGAGTAGATTAGACATTGTTAAAGCAGAAATAAACAAAGATATAAATGTTCAGTTTATGAAAATGGCCAAAATTGGTGTGATTATTTTAATTGTATTTATTATATTTTTCTTATTAAAATTATTTATCAAGAGATATATTACTGATAATGAACGATTTTATATGGCAAATAAGACTATAACATTTGCCAATGTAACTCTTGTAATTATAATTTTATTAGTTAATTATATTGAAAATATAGGTTATTTAGTAACAATTTTAGGGTTTGCTTCTGCAGGTATTGCTATTGCTATGAAAGACTGGTTTATGAGTATTCTTGGCTGGCTAGTTATAGTTTTTGGTGGTAGTATACATGTAGGTGATAGAATTCGTGTTGATATGGATGGTATGAAATATGTAGGTGATGTTATGGATATCTCACTCTTTCGTATGACTCTTTTAGAGGATATTACTTTAACAACAGTGCTTGATAACAGAAGAGCAGGGAGAATTATCTTTGTACCAAATAATTATGTTTTTACAAGAATGATAGCAAACTATACTCACTCTTCGTTAAAAACTGTTTGGGATGGAGTTGATATTACTATTACATATGACTCAAACCATAAAAAAGCGATGCATATAACAAAAGAGATTACTAAAAAATTCTCAAAAGGTTATACTGATATTACAAGAAAACAGTTAAATAAGTTAAGAAATAATTATAGTTTAAAAAATACAAACGTTGAACCTAGAATTTTCTCTTTCATAGAAACAAATGGTATAAATATTAGCTCATGGTATTTAACAAATGCGTATGCCACGCTAACCTTAAGAAGTGTTATTTCTACAGAAATTGTTGATGCTTTTATGAAAGAAGATGACATAACTATAGCATATCCTACTCAAATGTTACATATGGAAGCTTCTGCTAAGAAGAAACCACCTTTTATAATTGATAAAGAAATAGTTTAATGAAATTAATAATTCTTGCTCAAAGGACTGATAGCAATAAGAAGAGGATTTTATAGTGAAACAGAAAATATTTTTTAAAACTTTTGGTTGTAGAACAAATATTTATGATTCTCAGGTTATGATGAGTGCAATAGAAAAATATGATATTATAGAAAATGAAAGTGAAGCTGATGTAGTAGTTATAAATTCTTGTACGGTAACAAATGGTGCTGATACTCATGTTCGTTCATATATTTCACATATAGAAAAGATTGCTGATGCAAAAGTTTTTTTGACAGGTTGTGGTGCACATACAAAAGGTGAAAGACTATTAGAGCAGGGTAGAGTTTCAGGTGTATTTGGTCAAAGTGAAAAACTTCGTATTGATGAGATGTTATCTAAGGATGAACCATTTTATGAATTAGGAGATTTAAACTATATTGATGAAGCTGTTGTTGATGATTTTGTTGGTAAAAGTAGAGCATTTATAAAGATTCAAGAGGGTTGTGATTTTCGTTGTTCTTACTGCATAATTCCTTATGTTCGTGGTGACGCAAGAAGTATGGATGAGATAAAAATATTAGAGCAAATTACCAGATTGGCACGAAATGGTTTTGGTGAGTTTATTTTAACTGGTACAAATGTTGGAAGCTATGGGCAAAAAACAGATACTTCAATTGCCTCTTTAATGAAAAAAATATCTCAAATAAGAGGGGTTAGGCGTATAAGACTTGGAAGTGTTGAACCTATACAAATAACTGATGAATTTAAAGAGATTCTTAGAGAGCCTTGGCTTGAAAAGCACTTACATATTGCACTGCAACATACATCACCACAAATGCTTAAATTTATGAATAGACGAAATGTATATAAACAAGATAAAGAACTTTTTGAATTATTGGCAAGTGAGGGTTTCGCAATAGGAACTGACTTTATAACAGGTCATCCAGGTGAGAGTACAAAACTTTGGAATGAAGCTATTAAAAATATGAAAGAATTACCATTAACACATCTGCATGCTTTTTCTTATTCAAAAAGGGATGGTACACCATCATGTACAATGAAACCAGAGGTAAACGGCAAACTAGCCAAAGAAAGACTTCATGAGCTGGAAAATATAGTAAAAGTTAAGAATTTTGAGTTTAGAAAAGCCTTTAGCGGTTCGTTGGACATTTTAGTTGAGAGCCAAAAAGATGATTTATATATTGGATATGATCAGCATTTCAATAAAATTTTAATTAAATCAAATGAAGATTTGCTTGGAAATTGGGTAAATATACAAAATTATGAAGCAAAAGAGGAGTCTAATTATGGCAGCATATAAGTCAAATAGGGTAGTACTTTTTATATCAGCAACTTTAGTGGTCATATTAGTTTTATTTGCAGTATTAAGAGATAATGCAAACTTTATAACTCTTGGAGAGGCAAAGAATATCTTGCAAAATAATTCTGTAATAAGTGTAATATCATCAGAAGAATATATATATCTTAAAACAGATAAAGAGGTATATAAAATTGCTTCCTCACAAGTTGACCCACAAATGTTTTTAAATTACAAAGTAGAGGTTAAAAGTGGTTCGAGCATAGTTGTATATCTTTTATATATGGTTTTACTTTTAGGTATTGGAAGTATTGTCTTTAGGTGGTATCAAAAACAAAATAATATATTTAATAATGAAACAAAAATAACCAATAAATCAAACTATCTTCAAGATTACTCACCAATAGAGTCTATTAAAAGTGATGTTACTTTTAGTGATATAGGTGGAATAAGTGATGTTAAAATTGAGCTTGAAGAGATTATAGATTTTATGAAAAAACCAAAACGATATAAAAGTTTTGGTGCAAGAATGCCAAGAGGTGTACTTTTAGTTGGTCCTCCTGGTGTTGGAAAAACTATGATTGCAAAAGCAGTTGCTCATGAAGCAGGGGTGCCATTTTATTATCAAAGTGGTGCTTCATTTGTTCAAATATATGTGGGTATGGGTGCAAAAAGAGTTCATGAACTTTTTCAAGCTGCAAAAAATAATTCCCCTTCAATTATATTTATTGATGAGATAGATGCTGTTGGAAAAACAAGAGATGGAAATAGAAATGATGAAAGAGAAGCAACACTAAATCAGCTTTTAACAGAGATGGATGGTTTTGAAGGTTCTAGTGGAGTAATAGTTATTGCTGCTACAAATAAGATAGATGTACTTGATTCGGCACTTTTACGTGCTGGAAGGTTTGATAGAAGGGTTTTTGTAGAATTACCAACAAAAAGAGAACGAGAATCTATATTGGTAAAATATCTTGATAAAATTCCACATGATTTGGATGCAGGAGCTATCGCAAATATGACAGTAGGGTTTAATGGCGCCTCACTTGCCACCCTTGTAAATGAAGCATCACTTTTAGCTATCAGACAACACGATTTTCAAGTAACAATAGAGCATTTTCATCAAGTTAAAGATAAGGTGATGTTCGGGAAGAAAAAGCTTCAAATACTAAGTGAAAAGCAAAAAATGTATCGTGTTACTTATCAAGCTGCTAAAGTTGTTTGTGCAACATACTTTGATTTACCATTTGAAAAATTATTATTATCAAATGAAAAACTTACACCATCTACAGATGAGCCACTTATAAAACATGAGATAGAATCAAGAGTTAAAATGTTTTTAGCAGGTATGGTTGCTTGTAATATAAAATATAAAGAACATGCTAGTAGCGCAAAATTTGACTTAGAAGAGGCAAAAGAACTTGTTGATAAAATGCTTAAAGAGTATGGAATGGGTTCATTTTTAATTTCAAATAATAATGAACAAGATACTGTTATGAAAAAATTATATGAAGAGACCAAAGAACTTTTAATCTCATTAGAAAAAACTATGAATAATGTTGAATCTATCTTATATGAAAGAGAAAGTATTACTAAAGAAAATGTTAAAAAGTTAATTAATGAAGTTTTATAGTGGTTTTTCTTTAAAAAATGAAGAGTACTTATTTAAAGGATATATAAACTCTTCTGATTATACTGTTTGTGGATTTAGTTATGGAGCTATAAAAGCTTTTAAAGATGTTAAAAAAAAAATAAAATTATCCCAAAGAGTAGATAAACTTCAGCTATTTTCTCCTGCTTTTTTTCAAACAAAAGAGCAGAAATTTAAAAGAGTTCAATTGATGTCATACAAAAAGAGTAAAGAGGTTTATCTTAAAAATTTTATAGATAGTTGTTTTGTGCCATATTCTAAAAAAATCATAGAATATAGGGATAATAATTTTGATGAATTAGAAGAACTACTTAATTATTATTGGAATATAAAAGAGTTAAAGTTCTTAGAAAAAAAAGGTGTAAAAATTGAAGTATATTTAGGTAGTGAAGATAAAATAATAGATGTAAAATCTTCTAGAGAGTTTTTTTTAAAAGTAGCTACAGTTACATACATAAAAGATGCAAACCATTTTTTGCAAGTAAATTAATATATTTAACAATTTAAGGAAACAGTATGAGTAAAATTAAAATAGGTGTAATAACAGCAAGTGATCGAGCTAGCAAGGGGATATATGAAGACATATCTGGAGTAGCAATCCAAGATACAATGAAAGATTATTTAAAAAGTGAATTTGAGATAGTTTATAGATGCATACCTGATGAACAAGATATACTTGAAGCAACAATGAAAGAGCTTTGTGATGAGGTTGGGTGTTGCTTAGTTGTTACAACTGGTGGGACAGGCCCAGCTCTTCGTGATGTTACACCTGAAGCTACCCAAAATGTATGCGATAAGATGATGCCAGGTTTTGGCGAGCTAATGCGTCAAGTAAGCTTGCAGTATGTTGCTACAGCAATTTTATCTCGTCAAACTGCTGGAATAAGAGGAAAATCTTTAATAATTAATCTTCCAGGAAAGCCAAAATCGATTAGAGAGTGTTTAGATGCAGTTTTTCCAGCTGTTCCATACTGTATAGATTTAATAGAAGGTCCATTTATTGAGACTAATGAAGATGTTATTAAAACATTTAGACCAAAATCAAAATAAAAACTATACATTATTTTTGAAGTTTTTTAATGAAAAGTCTATCCGTTGTTGAATGTTTTCATGAGTTACACTTACTTCATCTATCATGCTAAGCCTATGAATAATACCTTGAGAGTTTGCTATCTGAATAGTAAGTCCTGGACGAGCATTTAACTCTAAAAGCATAGGGCCTTCATATTTATCCAAAACGATATCAGCTCCTAAGTAACCAAGATTTGTCATATCATAAGAGCCACAAGCTAGATATAGTATTTCTTCCCAGTAGGGAACTTCAAGTTTAAGAAGTTCTTTGCCTGTATCTGGGTGATGAAAGATAGGGCGATCATACTGAACCGCAGAGATAGCTTTACCTGTAAGAATATCTATACCCACACCAACAGCTCCTTGATGTAAATTTGCTTTACCATCACTCATAGAAGTTGAAAGACGAATCATAGCCATCACTGGATAGCCCTTATAGATTATGATGCGAATATCAGGAATACCCTCAAAACTAAAACCATCAAATACTTCATCAAATTCTATAAGTTTTTCAATGATAGCAACATCATCTTTGCCACAAAGAGAGTAAAGACCTGAGAGAATGTTAGAAGTATGGCGTTTAATATCTATAAGAGTTAAACTCTCGCCACTTGGTTTGTAAAATATATCATTTTCACGTTTGTGAATAATTAAGATACCTTTGCCACCAGAGCCCTGTGCTGGTTTAATAACAAAACCACTCTTTTTTGGAAGTAAATCCTCTATATTTTTTATTTGACCTTGATACTCAACCGCACCAAAAAATTCAGGAGTTTTGAGGCCGTGCTGTGTTGCGAGTTGTTTAGTTTGAAGTTTGTCATCTACTAGTGGATAGAGTTTTCTATCGTTACATTTACCTATATAGTCGATATTTCGTGCGTTCATACCTAGTATTCCTAGTTTTTTCAACTCACTTGGGAAAATTATCATTTTTTCTTAACCATTGAGGCAAATCTATAAAGCTCACTAAGCCTATAGCCACTATACCTTCCTACTAGTATTATAACACCAAGAACAGCCAACAAAAACTCCGGAAAATTAAAAGTCCAAAATTGAATTATTGGATTTATCATAACAAAGTAGGCTAAAACTGCTACGATTAGAGAGCCGCCACCTTGCATAAAAACCTCTTTTGCACCGTCTTCTTCCCAGACAATTGACATACGTTCTATTGTCCAAGCTAAGATAATCATAGGGAAGAAGGTAATAGTTATGGCATCTTCGAATCCAAGTTTAAAAGCTATAACTGCTAAGACAGCCATAATCCCCACAACGATAATAAGCACTGCAGATATTCGTGCGACAAGCAAAAGGTTCAAATAAGAAAGATACGAACGAACTATAAGACCTAAAGAGACCACTGAGAGAAACATAATAAGTCCCGGAATAAGTTGCGTTTGCATAAAAGCCATGGCGATAAGAACTGACATAAAAGTACCAGAAGTTTTGACTCCGATAAGGACACGGAGTAGTACAACAACTAAAGCACCTATAGGGATAAGAAGCAGTTGTTTAAAAGCATTTTGACTCTCATTTGGTAAAATAAAAAGAGAAAAATCCATAAGAGAAATTTCACTAGCACTACTTTTTAAAAGTGCTGCTCTTCGTGAAGAGATAGCATTCTCACTAATTGAAAAGGAAACTTTAGAATTTATAACACCTTCTGCATCTAAAAGTGAAACACCTCCTCTTTGCCATACAAAGAGGTTTTCTGGCCTATCAATCTTCCCTGTATGTATATCAAAAAGTTGCCACCTATTTTTAGAAAAAATTTCAAGCATCGGTGTGAGTTTCACATTTTTTTGCCCATCTTTTAACTTTAAAACACCCAATCTTCTCACTTGAACATTTTTAAACTTTAGAAGCGTAACAAGAGTGTTGCGTAAATCATTATCAGAATGTATATATCGGCGTTTAAATAGGCCAACAGCTTGAGTAGGTTCTTCTTTTGCAAATTTTTCTATCAGTTTTGCTGTCATACTCAAGTCATCAGCAGAGTTTATTTCAGCATCATCCATAATTGCTATTGTAGCCTGTGTCATGATAGAGTTCATATCAAGAGGTTTGCTAGAAATATATTTTTTCGTCTTTTGGCTAATGTAACTTGAATCTTCTATCACATCAATAGAGTAGTAAATTGTCTGAGTCCCTCTGATATGACGTTTTGCCCATTCAGCTCTTTTATACCCATCAACTTGAGCAGTTGTGTATCCATAATTAAGAGAAGAGGCACTCTCGTTGTAAACAAACATTTCATCTTGTTCTTCATTTAAAGCAAGTGAAATAAAAGCATTTTCTCCAGTTCCTTCGAATTTAATTTTTGCTTCTATGTTAAAAATGCTTTTGTCTTCCCCTGAAAAAAGTGGGAAATCAAGATACTTAACCTTGTAAGCCATTGTAGCTACTGCTATGAAAATAAGTAAAAATGAGAAGAGATATATCTGAAGTTTTGAGGTCATTTTTCTACTTTAGTTGGTTTTTTTGTGTATTGTAAAGAGACATCTACAATAGCATTACCTTGTAAAAAATTACGACCTATAAGGATGGGAAACTTATAGTTACTTCTATCAGTAAGTGAGATATTTCCATAAATACTAAGGTTTGAAATATTAAGACGCATTTTCACTACATATCTTCTTTGTCCCTGTGTTTGATGTCGCTTTACTGTTATACTTTTTTCTATCTTTTTTTTAAGTGTAATACTTTTGTTATTACTATCAAGTATATCAAAACGCACCCACTTTTTTCCATCTCTTTCAAAAGCAACAATATTTTTTGCATCTATAGAAGTTGTTGTTGCTCCAGTATCTATTCTAGATTTAAGAGTAATTTTTAGTTCAGGGAGATATACATTTTCAAGTTGCCCGATAATGGGTCTTTTATATGATTTATCTCGTATCTTTTGAGAGCATTTTTCACACTGTTTCACTTTGGGACAGATAATCTTTTTTTTGTCTTTCACAAGTGTCTGAGGCATAGTTGTTTCAGTCTTTTGTGGAGCTGGTTGCTCTGTACACCCCGATAAAAAAATAATACTCAGGAGTAAAAAAATATATTTCATTAAATTCCTTTAGAATTTTTATAATTATAAAAATGCAATTATATCATAGTAAAAATTTGAGCTTAAAAGTTCCCCTTTTGAATTAAAAGATTACCTATATAATGTACAACATCAAACAAGAGAAAGATTATTTTTATTATAAAGAGCTACCTGCAAATTCAAGTATTACATTGATTTTTCAAGATTGATGATTTTATGATATATTTTAGAAAAATTTGATACAATGTTTTTCATACAAAAGTCCTTTTTAGATTTATGATTTTATAGTTGTTTTGGTAGATAATTGTAAATTTTATAGAACTTTTTAAAAATTTAATTTAGCTTAAATTGTAGGTTATTTTAGTAGTTTGCAAATGGCTTTTTTTTTTAAATTAAAATAAGCTTTAAATGATAAAATGCACAAATATAAATTACTAGGGAAAAAAATGAACAATAGATTAAATATAGAATTATTTAAATTCAATTATGAAACTGATTATCTTCCATATTGCAAACATTACGAAATTCAGTATAATGATACACATAGTGTTGACGATATATTGGAAATGATAAATTCAATTGAGAGTTTAGAGTATGAAAAAAATTGTAATCTTAGAATAAACAAACAGTTCATAAACTCATCTAAATTGGTAGTAGATGTTGTAAAAAAGCTTGGTAATAATCTTAAATTTGAGTCTATTTGTGAGTATCGTGCAAAAGCTGATTTAAAAATTATAAATACAGACCTTGTTGATAAAATTAAACTTTTTTCTC
>JAKISR010000049.1 GCA_021648465.1 Sulfurimonas sp.
TAATTCTCTTGTTTTGGAAAAAGTTACACCCGTTGGGTGAAGTCTTTGAGTGTGACTTTTTCGCTTTGAAGTACCTAATTATAGAGCAATCAAGCTTGTTGTCTAATTTGGTATGGAATTATTGGGGCTAACGGCGGGGGCTGAACTCCATTAAGGTACACTTCATAAAACTCGTAGAGTTCAGCCCCCGCCGTTGCATGTTTGCGCTTCGCGGGAACATGCAACTCTTTATTCAACATCATTTTATATAAAAAACCTTAAAATAAATATTTAACTATCATCGTAAATAATAGTTAAATATTAATGTTTTGATAAAAATATGACTAATTGACATATTTTTGATGATTTTAATAAATTTTAATCTATAATTCTTAAAGATTTAGTGATTGTTAATTGATATATAAACAAATAACAGCCTCAAATGATTGTTATTTGTTCAAGATCTTACATAACAATCATAATGTTACTTAAGGTCTTGAATGAGAAAATAAAAAAATATATATTTTAAAGCTATTTAATATTAAGATAAATAAACATCAAATCGTTTCAAAAATAAGCTAGAATTTTTAATTAAGTCACACTTTCGTTGAGTTGTCAAATATAGTATTAAATATACATGTATCTGTTTAATAATGTAGGAATGAGGATTTTTTAAATATTACTGGATTAAAGAGAAACTATTTTAGCACCAAAACCACCTAGATGCTGTGGTGCATCATCAAATTTTTGTACTCTTGGGTGGGCTATAAGAAAATTTTTAACAGCATATGATAGTTTTCCAGTTCCAATTCCATGGTAAATTATAACTTCATCCCAGCCATTTAAAAGGGCATCTGATAAAAATTTATCTAAAACTTCCGTAGCTTCATTAGCTCTCATGCCATGTAAATCACATTTAAGTCCAGCTCTTTTTTCTACATTTATTTTCACATCAGTTTTAGGCTTTTGTTTTATTATTTTTGTATGTTTGAGTTGTGAAGTTTTAATCCTAATTCTCATACCATCTATCTCTATAGTTGCATCTTTTTTATCTTTTATTGAGACGATAATACCTTTTTGAGAGTGATATTTAACACTATCCCCAATTTTAAAAGTTGCTTGTTTTAATTTAGTTTCTTTTTTATCAGGAGGTAACTTTTTGTTTGCTTTATTCATGGCTCTATGAATTGCTTTAGTGTCTCCAGCACGAGCAGCAGATTTTGCTTCATTTATAGCAATATCGTAGCTATTTTTTAAAGCATTTTTTTGTTCTTGTAACTCTTGATACAATCTTTCTTTTTGGTTTTTTAACTCTAGTTCTTTTGTATTTAACTCATCTAGTTTCTCATTTACTTTTTTATGTTTTTGTTTTAGTTCACGCTCTAGTTGTGAACCTCTCTCAATGAGTAAACTTAATTTTTCACTATTATCACCATAAATATTTTTTGCTTCACTTACAATATTATTTGATATTCCATATCTGCTTGCTGTTTCAAAAGCGTAACTTTTTCCTATGATACCATGCATAAATTCATAGGTAGGAACTCTATTTACTTCATCATAGATTGCAGCCATTAATTCAACATCATCTCTATCAGCCATTAAAGCAGCAAGGCGTTTATGGTGAGTCGTAACTATGATTTTTTGCCCTTTAAGTACAAGATTATCAAGCATAACCTTATAAAGAGCAGCTGCTTCATCACTATCGGTACCAAGTTCTATCTCATCAACTCCAACTAAAGCTGATTTATACTTAAATATATTAGAAAACTCTAACATACGACCAGCAAAAGTAGATATATCATTTTTTACGTTTTGTGGATCATCAATTATAGAGAGAATATTTTTAAAATTTCCAATATGTGATTTAGACTCATTTAATCTCATAGGTATAATATATTTTGCCATAAAAGCTGATGCTAGGATAGACTTTAAAAGCATAGTTTTGCCACCAGCATTTACACCAGTAATTATTAGTATGTTTTTAGAAAAATCAACATTAATGGGTTTTGCATTTTGTAGGGCGGGGTGAATAAAGTCATATAAAATTATTTTAGAATTTTTTTTAGATTTAACAATCTGTAGATTTGAAGATCTGGCAAACAGAACTCTAGCTTGATAATTGTCAAATTTTGTAAACTCTTTATCGCAAAATGATATAAATAGTTGAAGGTCGGAGAGTTTAGAAGAAAATTCTTTTGCATATCTATAAAAAATCGCTTCTCTTTCTTGGTTTATATAGCGTATCTGCTCTTTTGATTTTAGTATAGAATCAGGTGCAACAAAAAAACCACCACTACTACTTCTTCCAATCACTGCACCACGAAGAACATGGTTAAACCCACCACGAACTAAAACACACTCTTCATCATTTAGAAGGTGTATTTGAGTGTCTATGAGATATGAAGATAGTTTAGAACTTGAAGTAAGTCTCTTTATTGAGGCACTTATATTGGCTTTATGTTCTTTTACTCTTGCTCCAAGACCAAATAATGTCTCATCTAAATTTTCTTCAAATTTACCATCATGAGTAAAATATTTATCAATTTCATTGAATTTTTCTTCAATGATAAATTTACTCATCCACTCACCAATAATGCCATCAAGTTCACGAGATTTAAAATAACGAAAATATCTAACAACTTTTATAATTTCAAAAATCTGTTCAAAATTTAATATACCATGTTTCTTTAGATGTAGTTTAATAGTAGAAAAATCACTTATTTTAGGAGGAGCTTTAAATTCGATAGTATCGAGTGCTTTTATGTAACGATAGTGAAGTTCTTGATCACCTTCTATAAAAAGAGAGTTTTCTCTTGAGAAGAATTGTTTAAATGAACTTATATGTTCATTTAAATCAAGTTGATTTATAAGAGTATCAACCTTAGAGTTTTTATTTACTCGCATGTAGATGCGCTAATCATCTGTCCATAACTTGGTGTATTTTCTATACCTATAAAAGTATATGTTCCAATACTTAAAGTGTAGTCTTTATCATTTACTTCTATATTACCACAAAGAATTGTTTTGTGTTGGTTAAATTTCATTACAACATTCATCATCTTTTCTCTTTGAGAAGTACTGTGTGCATTAAAAGCTATTGCTGCCATTATTACAGCTAGCACAACAGAAGTTACTAAAATCTTTTGCTTACGAGTTGTTTCTGTAAAATAGTGTAGGGCTAAAAAAAATAGTCCTACAATTACTAAACCAGCTATATATGCCATTATTTTGCTCCTCTTATTTGATAAGTTATATCTCCTGCACCAAAGCCAATAATTAAACCTTTGTCTAATGTTTTAAGATTTTCTTTATTTTTTATAACAGTTATGGTATTGTTTGCTCTTTTGATATTATCTGCCATTGTCAAATTATACCTTTTAAACTTCTCTTTAAAGTTAATCTCACGTGAACTTTCACCAGCTGACCAAACAGGTAAAATAATAAGCTCTTGTACTCCTTCAAAACATTTGATAAATTCTTCAAGATTATCTATTGTGCGAGAGTATTTATGTGGTTGCCAGATAGCTGTGATTTTATCAAAACCTTTTAGAGAGGCATACTCTCTTACAGATTCAAAAGTTGCTTTTATTTCTGTCGGATGATGTCCATAATCATCAATAATTACACTATCTTTTTTACCACCAACAATATCAAAGCGTTTTTTGATTCCTTTAAAGGTAAGTAAGTTTTCTCTTATGACTTCAATATCCATTTCTTTATTTGCAGCCAGTATTGCTAAAGATGCGTCAAGAGCGATATGCTTACCAAACCCCCAAACATTAAAACTACCTAAATTTTTAAGAGAGAATCTTGTATGAGGCTCATCGTTTATAAGAATAAATTCTATATCTGTAATATCTTTACTTGGGTATAACCATTGTGCTTCTATCTCACCTACTAATTTACTTAAAAATTGATCTTCAGCATTTAGAACACGATAAGGAGCAGACTTAATAAATGTTTTATATGAGTCATAAAAGCGTTCATAATTATAATCATAATATTCCATATGCTCAGGTTCAGCATTGATAACTATTGCACAGTGAGGATTTGAATTTATAAAACTTCCATCACTTTCATCTGCTTCAAAAAGCATTACATCTGTTTTTGAGTTATACCTAACATTTGAACCAAATGCTTTTGATTCTGCTCCAATGATAGCAGAACCATCCATAATAGCACTAAGAATAGCTGTAGTTGTACTTTTACCATGTGCTCCAGCAACAGAGTAAACTTTTGAATCATCAAGAATTTTAAGCAAAGCTTCACGACGAGCAAGTACTTCTATACCTTTTTCTTTTGCTTGAATTATCTCTGGATTATCAGGAGAAATTATTGCTGAGTGTATTACTAAATCTTGGGATTTAATTGCATATGAGCAGTGAGGAATTGTAATTTTTATACCTAAGTTACGAAGTTTTTTAGTTATAACAGTATCAGAAATATCGGATCCACTAATTTCATGCCCTTTAAAATGCATGTATTGTGCTAAACCTGATATACCAATTCCACCAATTCCAATAAAATGAATTTTCATACGATTATTCCTCAATATTTTTAGAGTTATTAAGCAATTTTTGTGCCTTTTTGTTAAAACAACTTATGTAAAAAGTACCATTTTTCTCAGTTGCATCAATATCTGAGATATTAGATAAAAAATCATCAAAATTTATATTTTCTTTTGATGCTATCCAATGAAACTTTAGTGCTAATGAAAATTTATCATCATTGCTAAGTCCACTAAGAACTTCAAATAAAGCACTGGCATCTGAAATTTGACCTGCACTATAATGCTCAATCGCATATTCATAAAGGGCTCTTAATGTTGCAAAATCTTGCACTTCATTCATATTCATAACTCTATTTGCTTCTAAAGTATCAGTAAGTTTTTCTAATGCCAAATCAAGAATATTTGCATAAAAACCAGAGATAGTATCCTTGTCAAATATTTCATGTGCTTGTTGTTCTAATACATAAAGTGAAGCTATATCAAAATTTTGTTGAGCTTTTAATACTTTTTCTTTTAGTTTCTCAACTTCATTACCCATTTAAACATTCTTTAATTCTTAGTAATGAATCTTTTGTTTTTTCTTGCGTTTGAACTAAAGCAATTCTTACAAATTTTTTACCTGGGTTTACCCCATTTGAATCTTCTCTTGCTAAAAATTCACCAGGCAATACTTTTACATTAAAATTCTTATATAATTTTTTTGTAAATTCTACTGGGTTATCAACTTTTAACCATATATAAAATGTTGCATTTGGTATATCAATCCCTAAAATATCTTTTGCAAGAATAAAATTATTTTTATAAATTTCTCGTGAGAGTTTTACATGCTTTTCATCACTCCAAGCAACACACGCTGCACTTTGAAGGGGAAGAGGGGAAGCACAGCCAACATAAGTTCTATATTTCATATACTCTTTTAAAATACTCTCATCTCCGGCTATGAATCCTGAGCGAAGACCAGGAGCTGATGAACGCTTGGAGATAGAGTTAACAACAAGTATATTTTTAAATGTTGTATTTCCAATATGTTTAGAAGCTTCAAGAAGTGAAGGTATAGGCTCATTTGTATAAATTTCACTATAACACTCATCATTTAAAAGAATAAAATCATGTTTTATAGCTAAAAACACCCATTGGCTAAGCTCATCTAAAGTCAGTGTAGAAGTTGTTGGATTATTTGGAAAGTTTAAAATAACAAGATCACATGTAGCTAATTCATTTTCATTTATTTGAGGTTTAAAGTTATTTTCTTCATTAATATTTAGATGAATTATTTTTGCTCTTGAAGCAATTGCCGCACCTTCATAAATTTGATAAAAAGGGTTTGTAAAAGCGATAACAGGCTCTTTTTTATTAAATAGTAAAAATTGAGGGAAATTAAAAAGAACTTCACGAGTTCCAAATGTAGGAATTATTTGTTCGTCACTAAGTTCTACTTTGAATCTTTTTGAAATAAATTTCCTTTGAGCAGCTCTTACTTCAGGCTCTCCAGATGTTTTAGGATATTTTTTAAGTAAATTAGAATTTTCTCTTAGAGCTTTTTGTATAAAATCTGGAGTTTCAAACTGAGGCTCTCCAATAGTTAAGATAGATGGTTCATAGTTTTTATTTGGTATAATATTTTCAAGTAAATTATTTAATTTTTCAAACGGATATGGTTTAAAATTCATGTTCTAACGCCTTTATATAATCGCGATATTATAGCTAAAATGTATTATAAATAAGTTAATAATTTTTTTTACCGTTAATATAGGAAACTCTGTTTGTCAAGTTTAAAACAAATATTTATTGTTAAAGAAAATTATGATACCATTGTTAAAATAAAAAGGATTTAAAATGAAAAAGGTAATTTTAATTGCACTGGCTGTTTTATTTATTGGATGTAGTGAGGATAATAAAACCACAACTAAAGTTGATACTATAGAAAATGAAGTACAGGCACAAAAACATGTTGAACAAGAGTTAGTTCAAGAAGTTGTTCAAGAAGTTGTTCAAGAAGTTGAAGCTGTTGAAATCACTTCTAGAACAGGTGAAGTGATTTTTGTTGCATGTGCAGGATGTCATGGAGTTGATGCTTCAAAAAAAGCACTTGGAAAATCACAATCGATAAATGGTTGGTCTAGTGAAAAAATTATAGATGCTTTAAATGGTTATAAAGCTGGAACTTATGGCGGAGAAACCAAAGCCGTTATGCAAGGACAAGCAGCAGCTCTTAACGAAGAGGATATGAAATCAGTAGCAGATTATATATCTAAACTGTAGTTATATTATTAATACTCAAGATTTTGGTAATCCAAATTTTTGAGTTATTAATTCCCCTTCATCATTAAAAAATAGATAATATAAATAATCTTTTTTAACCTTTAATTCAGCTAAATATCTAAGTGCTAAATTTGCTTGAAGTGAGGCTATGTGCATAACAATAGGAGCTGCAATTCCTGCAGGTGTTTTTTTGATTATTTTAAAAGCATCTGTAAATGATGATTCATCAATAAAGCATACTTGACCGTGAAATGCTTCAACACTTCCATAAAGCCAAGGCATATTTTTTTCTTTTGCATAAGCATTAATCTCAGCGCGAGTAGGAAGGTTATCAGTTGCATCTATGATTAGATCAACTTTTATATCTTTTTTAGAAAACTCTTCAAAATTACATTGATGTGCAATAGCCTTAACATAAGGACATCTTTGCTCAATAAGCTCTGCATTTATAACAGCTTTATTTTTACCCTCATCACCAATTTTAAAAGCAATTTGACGGTGAATATTGTGAAGAGATACTTCATCAAAATCAATCATATGAATCTCACCAATACCACTAGCACCAAGAGCAAAAGCCAAAGAACTTCCAAGACCTCCAGAACCAACAACAGCTATTTTTTTACTTTGTAGTAAAGTTTGTGTATCCTCACCCCATAACTGTACTTGGCGATGGAAATATTGCATCATATATTAGTCCTTTATTTAAATAAATTTACAACATTTGCTTGAGCAGCATTTGCTTGTGCTTTAGCGAAGAAACCTGTTTGCATTAATATATTCATTTTTGAGAAATTTGCACTCTCAAGAGCAAAATCAATATCTCTAATTTGTGACTCTGCAGAAGCGGTGTTTATTTGAGTTACAGAAGTATTACGAATATTAGACATAAGTTTATTTTGTGCAGCACCTAAATCAGCATGAATACCACTAACATTTTCCATAGCACTATCTATACTATCTAAGGCAGTTGCTCTACCTGCAGCTGTTGTTACATCAATAGCACCAATAAGTGAGGCAACAGTTGCATCACCTATAGTTACACTTTGAGTTTCACCTTGATTTGCACCAGATTGAGTAACAAACGTCCCATCTCCAGCACTTCCACCAGTTCCATCAAGTAATTTTATACCATTAAAACTTGTAGATTTTGCAATATCATCTGATGATTCAAGTAGAGCATCAATCTCTTTTTGAATTATTGCTCTACCATCTGCATTCATAGTTCCATTTGATGCTTGAAGAGTTAGTGTTCTAATTCTCTCTAAGTTATCATTTATACCTTGTATAGCTCCATCAGCAACTTGAATTAAACCTATAGTACTATTTGAATTCATAATAGCTTGTCCCATACCTGCGACTTGTGCTGAGAGTTGATTTGCAATACCGAGTCCAGCTGAATTATTTGATGCACTGTTTAAAGCAGAACCAGAAGAGAGAGCTCCAAGACTTTTGTTAAGATTAAGGGAATTTTGATTTGAGTGTACATTTGCAGTTAATGCACTGATATCATTATTTATACTAAAGCTCATTATAAATCCTTTGTAGTAATTCATTTAAATTTATTATAGCACTTTAATTATTATTTTTTATTTATCAGTTTTTGTTAGTTAGAATCTTTTATTTATCATCTCTTTAAACCCCCAAAGTCTTCTTGCTTGAACAACTTCTGTATGACTCATATCTACTATCATTAGTTCCTCTTCGTTTCCTAGATGTTCTAGTATTTCTCCGTTTGGGGAGGCTAGAAGAGAATCACCATAAAAGTGCCAATTATAGTCTGTATCTTCGTATATACCTATGCGATTTGCTCTTAAAATATAACAATTATTTGTAAAAGCACGCGATAATATTAGTGCTTTCCATCTATTAAATGAGTCAAAGGTAGATACGCTTGGAAGTAAGATACAGTCAATATTTTTAGATGATAATTTATCAAATATTTCATCAAAATGAATCTCAAATCCACTCATGATTGCAAACTTAAAGCCATCAATTTTAAAAACAAGAGGAGATTCAATAGCTTTTGTCTCATTATTAAAAAATTTTTCTTCATTCCAATGGGAGTAATTTATTAAGAGTTGTTGTTGATAATACGAAGTGGAATTTGGAGAAAACTTAGCTACAGTTTTATAGATATTTTGTTTTTTTACAATTATAAGCGGTGCAATAATTGTCATATTATATGTAGTTGCTAGATCTTTTAAGATTTTACTTTGATGTAGGGCTTGTTCTTTTATCATACTAAGTGAGAGATTCTGTAGTTCTTTAAAAAAAGGGTTTAAGATATACTCACCCAACAAAAGAACTTTAACACCTTTTCTACTTGCAACTCTTATATGATTATAGAGTTTTGTTGAACTCATCCCTTGCGCACTGAGTTGAAGAACAGCACATTTCATTATTTAGCTTTAATCTCAGTAATTTTTATTTTTGCATTTTCAAGTATTTTTTGAGCAGTATTTAGTTCTTTCATCCCTTTTTCATAAGCTTTTACACTATCTTGTAGAGTAATTTCAGGATTCATAAGAGTTTCTAAAATCTCTTTTGCATTGTCTAGTTTACTTTCAAAATTATCTTTAGCCATTTTGTTTCCTATTTTAGTATATCTCTAACATAATTTTCAAATATATCAAATTCTACCAAAAATGCATCATGACCATAATCACTTTGAACTTCTTTGTAAAAATGATTTTTATGCCCTACTTTTGTTAATGTATCATTTAATTCCTTCATTTCACAACTTTTAAAAAGTTGATCACTTCTAAAACTTATAAGATGCAACTCAGTATTTACTTTTTTTAAAGCATCATGTAGTGAGTCAAAACCGCGTGAAAGATCATAAATATTTATAGCTTTAATAAGGTACAGATATGAGAGTGGATCAAACCATTTTGTAAAGTTATATCCATTATATTCTAGGTATGATTCAACCTGAAATTTACCAAAAAGCTCATAAAGTCCATCAGTTCTTTTATACTCTCTACCAAATTTCTGACTCATGGATTCAGAGGATAAAAAGCTAATATGTCCAGCCATACGACCTATTGCCATACCAGATAAACCTTGTTCTTTAATCACTTCACTATCATAATAACCCTGTTTAAAATCAGGATCTTTAAGTATCGCTTCTTGAGCTATTTTATTAAAAGCGATAGCCCAAGGTTGAGTTGCGTGTGTTGTTGCCAGAGCTATAATTTTTAATGCAAATTTTGGATATAGAGCTGCAAATTGAAGCGCTTGCATACCGCCCATAGAGCCACCTATAATTGCATAAACACTATGAATCCCAAGTCTATCAAAAAGAATTCTTTGAGCTTTCACCATATCTTTAATTGTTATAACTGGAAATTTATATCTATATGGATTATGATGTGGAATTTGTGGACTCATTGGACCAGTTGAACCAAAACAACTACCAATCACATTTGAGCATATTACAAAATATTTGTTAGTGTCTACAGTTTTGTTTGGACCGATAAAAGAATCCCACCAACCTGCTTTATTCTCATCTTCATAAGTACCAGCACAGTGGTGAGAACCTGTAAGAGCATGACAGATAACAATTACATTGCTTTTGTCATCATTTAATTCGCCATATGTTTCATAGGTGATGTTGTATGGTTCTAAAATACGACCACTCTCTAAGTAGAGAGGATTCGTAAAATATTCTGTCTGCGTCTTAAGGTTTAATGACAATAGTTACGCCTCGATAGCCTGTTTTAAATCTGCTATTAAATCATCAATAAACTCTAATCCACAAGAGATTCTAACAAGTCCAGGTTGAACACCACAAGCTTCTAATTCTTGTGCATTTAACTGTTGATGAGTTGTAGAAGCAGGGTGAGTAATGATTGATTTTGAATCACCAATATTTACAACTAAAGAGTAAATCTCAGTAGCATTTACAAGTTTTGTAGCAGCTTCTAAAGTATCAACTTCAAAACTTAAAAGACCACTTGAAGCTCCATTTTTAAAGTATTTTTGTGCATTTGCATAGTTTGAATCACTTTGTAATCCTGGATAGTTAACTTTTTTAACTTTAGGATGAGCTTCTAAAAATTGTGCAAGCTTAAGAGCATTACTGGAGTGTTCACGCATACGAAGTGCAAAAGTTTCAATACCTTGAATAAATAACCATGAGTTAAATGGAGATACAACTGCACCTAAATCACGAAGAAGTGAAAGACGAGTTCTTAGAGTATATGGAGGTAGCGGAACATCAACATAAACTAAACCATGGTAAGAAGCATCCGGCTCATTAAATTGTGGATAACGAGGATTTGCTTTTAGTTTTTCTAAAAGATTTTTTCTCTCAACTAAGATACCACCAATGGCAAGACCTTGACCTGTTGTGTATTTTGAAGCACTATGAACTGTAATATCAGCACCATGCTCAAAAGGTTTACATAAAACAGGAGTAGCAACAGTATTATCAACAACAGTTAAAATACCATGTCTGTTGGCGATTGTTGTGATAGCTTCTATGTCCGCTACATCAATACTTGGGTTTGTTAAAGATTCAAAGAAGATAACTTTAGTTTTATCATCTATAAGTTTTTCCATTGCTACGGTGTCATGAACATCAAAAAATCTAGCTTCAATTCCAAATCTTTTAAGCGTATGAGAAGCTTGAGTAAGAGCTCCACCATAAACTTGGTACGCACAGATAATATTGTCACCAGCTTCAGCAGCATTAGCGATTGCATAAAAAATAGCACTCATACCACTTGCAGTAGCAATAGCAGCTTCTCCACCCTCCAACTCTGCAAATCTTTTTTCAAATACATCAGTTGTAGGATTGTTAAGACGAGTGTAGATATAGCCTAATTCTTTTAAAGCAAATAGATTGCCTGCATGTTCAACATCACGAAACTCATAAGCAGTTGTTTGATAAATAGGAACAGCCATAGCTCCCTCTGCACCTTTTTCATAACCAGCGTGTAACGCTTTAGTTTGTAAATTCATCTATTCTCCCTCAAGTATTAAAATATTTTTATTATTCTAGCGAAAATGATTTAATATAAGTTTTAATTGTAAAAATTTAAATAATATTTCACTTATGACGATTTATTTGAGTAGTAATAGAAAGATATTAAGAGAAAAAGATTTTAGAATTATAAAATAAAAAGAAAGCTTTTAAATAATTATTTTTTTTGAATAATTAGCATGATGGATTGAAGCTTTATTTATCAGTATAAATCACAACAGTATCAGCAAGTAAATCATGTAACCCTCGTTTATCTTTTCTAAAAGCAACCATTAAAAAACCAATAAGAAAAATAAGAGTAGAGATGATATAACCAAAAGAGCGAGTTATAGCTTGTTTATTGTTTATATCTTTAAGTGTTTTTGCATCAACTATTTTAATATTTGCAAATCTTTTTCCAGGAGTTGCTCCGTGCCATTTTTTCCAAAATATTATTGAGATAGTAAAAAGTACTATTAAGTTTATAATATCCCATGTTTTATCCATTTTAGGAAGATTTGATAAAGCTTTATCTGCATTTCCACTTAGAGCATATTTGATATTTTGTTGATATTGAGAGAAATCAAACCAATTGCCATCACTTAAAAAATAAATAACAATTCCTACTGGTATAGCTAACACAAGTGTATCTACAAATGAAGCTATCAAACGAATCCAAAAACCCGCATATCTTACTTCATTCATCGGTTTGTAACTTTAAAGCATGTCTCAACATTAAGTTTAACTTTATTACAGATCCTTTTTAATAATCTCTATAAAATTAGATTTCTCATTTTTTGTTAAAATCAAAATATTCTTTTTTTAGAGTATTGTATCACACTAGTTGCTATACGTGATAATTAGGTGCTTCTTGAGTGATGATAACATCATGTACATGGCTTTCTTTAAGTCCAGCACTTGTAATCTCTACAAATTCAGCTTTTTTCCAAAATGTATGAATGTCTTTGCTACCACAGTACCCCATAGAAGCACGAAGTCCACCCATCATTTGATGAACGATTCCAGCTATACTTCCACGAAATGGAACACGACCTTCAATTCCCTCAGGTACTAGTTTGTCAGCAGCAGTTCCCTCTTGAAAATATCTATCATTTGAGCCTTTTTGCATAGCTCCTATACTTCCCATACCACGGTATGATTTGTATTGACGACCTTGAAACATAATAGTCTCACCTGGTGATTCTTCAGTTCCAGCTAGAAGTGAGCCTGCCATTATACAAGAAGCACCAACTGCTAAAGCTTTAGAGATATCTCCAGAGTATTTAATTCCACCATCAGCGATAACTGGAACACCATATGGCTTTGCAGCCTCAGCACACTCATCAATCGCAGATATTTGAGGGACACCAACACCAGCTACGATTCTTGTTGTACAGATTGAACCTGGCCCGATTCCAACTTTTACAGCGTCAGCACCAGCTTCTATAAGTGAGATAACAGCCTCTTTAGTTGCAATATTTCCAGCGATAATATCAACTTCTAAAGTTTCTTTTATTTTTTTAACAGTATCTAGAATTCCCTTAGAGTGACCATGAGCAGAGTCAAGAACTAAAACATCAGCACCAGCTTCAACTAAAGCTTTTGCACGATCAAATTGACCAACACCAATAGCCGCACCAACCACCAACCTTCCAAATGCATCTTTGTTTGAGTTAGGATATTCTATACGCTTTTTGATATCTTTAATTGTAATAAGACCTTTTAAAAAGCCACCATCATCAATAATTGGAAGTTTTTCTATCTTATTTTTATGCATAATATCTGCTGCATCATCAAGTGAGATACCTTTTGTTGCAGTTATTAAAGGCATTTTAGTCATAGCTTCATCAGCACGCTTACGCATATCTTTTTCAAATCTCATATCACGATTTGTAAGTATTCCAAGAAGTTTGTTGTGTCCATCTACAACAGGAACACCAGAAATTTTATATTCGTTCATAAGTTTTTCAGCATCAGCAAGTGAGGCGTCAGGATGAACATATATAGGGTCTATAATTATTCCACTTTCACTTTTTTTTACTTTAGTTATTTGTTTACATTGAGCCTCTGTATTCATATTTTTATGAATAATTCCAATTCCACCAAGTCTAGCCATTGCAATTGCAGCTCTATGTTCAGTTACAGTGTCCATAGCAGCAGAAACCATAGGAATTTTAAGTGAGATATTTTTTGTTAGCTTACTCTCAAGAGATACTTCTTTTGGGAGTACTTCAGAATATTGAGGTACAAGTAGTACATCTTCAAATGTTAGGGCTCGTTTGCGAATTTTCATAAATTTCCTTATAAAGCTAGAGTAAAAACTTGTATATTTGTAGTAAATTTGCGGATTATATCTTCATTGTGGTTAAAAACAGGTAAATAAAGAAAACATACATATATTATTAGATAGAATCTATCAAATTTTTTAAAAGAAGTTATATATGAAATTAAACTGTTATCCACCAAAAGAAGGTCTTTATGACCCAGAGTTTGAGCATGACGCTTGTGGTGTTGGCTTTGTCGCGCACCTAAAAGGTAAAAAATCACACAATATTGTAAGTAAAGGTTTAGAGCTCTTAGCAAACCTTGAACATCGTGGTGCTGTTGGAGCAGAGAAAAACTCTGGCGATGGAGCTGGTATTCTTA
>JAKISR010000050.1 GCA_021648465.1 Sulfurimonas sp.
TTTTTAACTGTGTTGAAAATTTAGCCATTTTCCTACTCATATTTATACCCTTACTTTTATTGTTTAATTTTACTCTTTTGAGAATTAAACTTTACAAAAAGTTGTTTGATTTTCTTGGGGTAGTATATTAAAGATAATATGAAAATTTACTTTTAGTAAATTTCATTCATAGTTCCCTCTTTAATTAAACTCTCATCAAAAGCAATTGATCTATTTCTTCCTGTTTCTTTAGCATAATATAGAGCAATATCAGCAAATTTAATACATTTCCAAATACTTTTACTATCATCTGGAAACATTGAGCTACCAACACTAAGTGTTTTGGAAAAAGAGCTTGTTCCAGCATCTATTTTCTCTTTAGAAAAAGCTATTCTAATTTTTTCTGCTATTTCATTGATATATTCTTTGTTACAGTTATATAATAGAATAATAAACTCTTCACCACCAAAGCGAATAGCTACATCTGACTCACGAATATTCTCTTTTATAACACGAGAAATAGTTCTAATCCCTTCATCACCAACATCATGTCCATACGTATCATTTATCATTTTAAAGAAATCTATATCTAACATTAAAATACCATATGTTATGCCTGTACGAAGAGCCTGGGGTATACTTTTATCTGCAAATTCATCAAGATATTTTCTATTATACATGCCTGTGAGTTGATCAATTCTTGCCATTTCACTTAGTATTTGCATCAATTTTCTAGAAACTATTGAAGGTCTTGCTGTAGATATATAGTTCTCTATAAGTGAACGCATTTTTCTTGTTTTTGTTGCTTCATTTTTACCTTTTGTAACAATAGATACTATTAGATTCATCTCATTTGAAATAGAATAAGGGATACAAATATACTCACAATTTTCTTTATCAAAATATGGGCATATATGATTAAATATTGTAGAATCTATAACTGCATTTGTTCTGTCTGATCTACATTCACCACTCTCTATTGAACAACTTATACCTTTAGAAGAGTAAACAATTTTTTTTTCTTTTGTTAATGTATTTGCTTCTATAAAACTAAAATCTTCTAATCCAAAATTATGTCTTAAAACATAAGCTAATCGCTCATAAATATCTGCCAAAGTTTCATCATCTTCTATTGTTTGTTTAAATTTATAAATTTCTGATAATTGATCAATTGTACTATTGATATTTATAAGTGGATCAGCATATTTATCGAGAGTTTGATTTTGCATAAAAACATATACTTTAGTTTCTATCTCCTCTAACACACTCTCCAATTTTTGTAAAAGAGCATTCATCTTGGTTGCTACATCTTTACTCTCACTATGTTCACTATTCTCTACCCTTATAGAATAATTACCTATATATGCATTATCCATTACATTTTTAATTGAATAAAAAACTTTAAAATATGGCGAAATAAATCTATTTATAATAAATAAAACCAAGCCTAAAATCAGCAGTGCACTTAATATTGTTAAAATAACTGCATTAAATCCAAAAATTCTACCATCGTTAGAATCTATAACCATTGTTATTGTACCAAGGACATCGCCCTCTTTAGCATCATGGCAATTCAAACAATTTGGTTTACCAAATGCACTTGCTATATAAGGCACAGTAATTCTAATTTTACTACTTGTCGCTGTTTCTGTAATAATTTTTTCCACTTTACCAGTTTTAAGAACTTTTTTATCTATATCATCTCTTGGTATTTCATTATTGAAGCCCTCTCCATACTGTTTTATAACTGTTTGAGATCGTGCTATCCAAATAGCATCAATATTCTTAGCACTTTGAACCTTGTCTAAAAAAAATGAGCGTTTATCCATTATGCCATTAACCATATGTGCTGTTAGTCCACTTTTAACTATCTCAGCAGTTAGCATTGCTTCACTCTCTGCAGATTTGATTCCATAATTTCTAAAATTAATAATTACAATTAATACCATTGCAACTAAAAATATAATAAAAAGCCCTATTAAAGTAATTGTAAATTTTTGTCTTGAACTCATAATTTGTCCTTATAATTTTAAAGAGTATATACATACAGATATTGATATGATTAAGTTATAAAATTTTCTCAAAAACAATCTTAATTTATCATAAATAATTATATCATATAGCTTTATGATACAATTTGATTTGACCCTAAAGTATCTAAATAAAAAGAGACTCATTGCAAATTAAACTATTTTTACTAATTTTATTGCTCTTAAGTTCTTCATTTGCTAAAGATATTAAACCTTTTTCTAGTTTTTACTCAGTTGGTTTTGTAAACGATTTTGTAATTGATGAGGATACCCTTTATGTTGGTAACGACATGGGTATTGTAGATATTTTTAATATCAAAACTACAAAAATCATAAAACAAATCTCTCTTCCACCACTAACTTCATCTAAGAATAAAATCATACCTGCAGATATATTAAGTGTTGATTATTTAGATGGAAAGTTACTTATACTAAGTGTAGGGGGAAATTCTTTTCGTAATGTTTGGATATATGAAAATAACACTTTAAAACAAATAATTAATGAAGAAAAAAAACTTACAATCAAAAAAGCTTCTTTTATTAATAGTAAGCAAATTTTATTTACTTCAATAGATTCTGATATTACACTTTATGATACTTCTGAGAATTACAATGTTTATAGTTCTCATATTTCTGATAGTAAAATGAGTGATATTATTCTTAATAAAGATAAAACAAAAATATTTGTAGCTGATGAGAGTGGAACTGTAAAAATAATAGATGCAAAAAGTTCTAAAATAGAACAAATATTTTCAACTTTAAATGTAGACAATATTTATAAAATAGCACAAAGTAATGGTGTTATCATTACTGCTGGACATGATAGAAGGGTTGGAATTTATCAAAAAACTCAGGAGCCTTATTATATAAAAAGTGATTTTTTAGTTTTTTGTGTAGGTATAAGCCCAACTGGAAAAATTGCTATATACTCAAGTGGTGAAGAGAGTCACTTACAACTCTTTAATACTAAAACAAAAAAAATGCTAGATCGTTTAATTGCTCATAATGGTATTGTAAACAAAATAGAATTTATTAATGAACATGAACTTTTTAGCTCACAAAGAGGTCATTATATCTATCGCTGGAAACTTAAGTAAGCGAGTATAACTAAACTTTTAACACCTTGCTTACAATCTCATAAACATTTTTTGAAATAGATGGTGTTGATAATATACGCTCTAGTTCTATTTTCATAGCCTTTTTATTTTGTAAGTTTAATTTTTTATATATTTTAAAAGCTCCAGCAAGACTTGATGCTATTTGTGGATTTATTTTATCTATTTCAATAATTTTATTAGCAATAAATTTATATCCATCTCCTTCTTTTGCATGAAAATATCTATAATTTCTAGCGAACGAACCTATAAGTGAGCGTACAAGATTTGGTACTAACTCATTATAAGCATCATTATTTTGTAAAGATATAACACGCTCTAGTACTCCCCTTCTTTGCGAAGATGCCAAAATTGTAAAATACTTATTCATAACTAAAGTATCCTCACTATATTTTTTATAAAAATTATTTAGTGCAACTTTAGCAGTCTCTGATGAAATATTTTCTAAAATATCAAGAGCAACTACTCTATCTGTCATTGTTAAAGACTCTTTATATTGTTTATTAACAATTTCTATAATTTTATTATTTTTTAACTCTGAAAGTAATTTTAAACAACAATTTTTTATACTTCTCTCAGCAATACTTTTTGCATCTATGTCTTTACAACTTGGCTTATGATTTTTATCATAAATATCTATAAGTTCATCCTCATAAGTTGTTGCAATACATTTAGACAATTTTTCTTTTGCCTTATAAATTACTTCAAAATCAATCTCATCTTGTCTTTGCATTAGGGTTGATATACTTGGTAACTCTAAAAGTAATGCTTTATATGACAGATTCATATCAGATGAAAGTATATAACCAAAAGAATCTATAAACTCTTTATCAATTTTTTCACCTCTCATAATTGCTTCTATAATTATAACTCCAAAGGATTGAGCTGATTCATATCTTACAAAACTATTTTTATCATATCTCATTAAAAATGGATAATTATTTTTTTGTAACTCCACTATGATTGGAGCAGAAAAATCTCTATTTATTGATAAAATTGGTTTCTCATCCATCTCAAAAATAAACTCCTCTTTCTCCTTTGAAATTATTAAAGTATTTGCGATAATCTCATCTCCATTACTATTTAAAAGTGCCATTTTCAGAGGGAAAAAATAAGGTTTTTGTTCATTTCCATCAACCGTATTTGGAATCTCTTGAGTTAAAATCAACTTATATTTATTATTTTCAAAACTCTCATTCACATGTAGTTTTGGTGTGCCTGATTGATGATACCATCTTTTAAACTCAATTAAATCAATACCACTTGCCTCACTCATAGCCCATAAGAAATCATCTGTTCTTACAGCTTGCCCATCAAAACTTTTAAAATATAAATCAGTAGCCCTGCGATAATTATCCTCTCCTAAAAGAGTGTGAATCATACGAATGATCTCAGCTCCTTTTTCATAAACTGTTGCTGTATAAAAATTATTTATTGCCATATATGAATCTGGTTGAATTGGATGAGCTGTTGGTGAAGCATCTTCTACAAATTGTCTCTCACGAAGGGCTTTTACATCTTCTATACGACAAACTTCTTTTGAATTTATATCACTTGAAAAACTCTGATCTCTAAATACTGTAAGCCCCTCTTTGAGCGTGAGTTGAAACCAATCTCTACATGTAATTCTATTTCCTGTCCAGTTATGAAAATACTCATGTGCTATCACACTTTGAATCCCCATAAAATTTGCATCACTTGCTGTATCTTCATCTGCTAAAACATAAGCAGAATTAAAAATATTTAAACCCTTGTTTTCCATAGCTCCCATATTAAAACTATCAACTGCTACAATATTATATATCTCTAAATCATACTCTCTGCCATATTTTTGCTCATCCCAAAGCATAGACTTTTTAAGTGATTCCATTGCGTGATAGCATTTAGATTCGTTACCTTTATCACAATAGATATTTAACTTAATTTCATCTCCGCTCTTTGTTGTAAATTCATCACTTATAGCACCTAAGTCTCCAGCTACTAAAGCAAAAAGATATGATGGTTTTGGATGTGGGTCACTCCATGTTACTCCATGAAATCCATCAGAGAGTTCAAAACTATTTAGCAAGTTTCCATTACTAAGAAGAAGTGGATAAATATTTTTATCTGCTATTATTGTTGTGCTAAAAACTGCCATTACATCTGGTCGATCTAAATATGGAGTAATTCTTCTAAAACCCTCTGGCTCATTTTGTGTACAAAAAATATCTCCAGATTTATAAAGTCCTTCCAGTTCACTATTTATTTGTGGGTATATCTTATTTATAATTGTAAGTTTAAATTCATTTGGTACATCTAAAATTCTAATTGTTTCTTTTTCAATAATATATCTATCTTCATTAATTTTTAAATTATTTATACATAAATCCAAAAGTTCTAGATTTACACTATTTAAAATTATATCTTTTGTATTTTTATCAATTCTTTTAATACTCATAGTATTTGTAACCTGAGTATACTCTTCAAAAAGATTAAATACTAAATCAACACTTTTAATATTAAACTCTGGTGCTTTATAATCTTTTAAATATATAGTTTGAACTCTGCTCATTACTTCTCTTTGTTTTTTTATAATAATAGCATAAGCTAATTAGCAAAATATTAAATTTTTTTAATAATCAATATCAATAATAATATATACTTAAGATAACTTTTGATAGACTTATTGAAAATGATTATCATTATAAGGAGTAGATTTATGAAAAAAATGTTTTACACTTTATTAATAGGCTCTGCCTTATTAAATGCACAGGCAATCCCTGGAATAAACTCAAATGGAGGAGCGATGACTCTTCCTAAAGGTAAATTAAAAGTTGTTATTAAACATATACAAATTAAAAGAGATCGCATATTTGATTCTACAAAAGAAGTGGTAAATACAAATAATTTAGATGCAACAGCAAAGGTATCACTACTTGCACTTAAGTATGGAGTAAGTGATAGATTAGACTTTAAATTATTATTCCATATAAACAAATGAAAGCAACAGCAAAGTTAGGTATAAACGATGTAGCTATTGATAATAGCGGTATTGGAGATATTATTTTATTTAGTAGATATGCAGTACTCCCTATGAATGAGTATAATTTTCAACTATCTATCGGTGTTGGGATTAAACTTCCTACAGGGTCTTATAATAATGGATTTAAAAAAGCACCAGCACTTGCTACAGTAAACACACCAATGCCTACACAAATGGGAACAGGGGAAGCTGAATACAAAGTTGAACTTGGTATCTCTAAATTACTATCAAATAAAAATAGAATTGATTTTCATACAATGTACACATATAGACCAAAAGCAAAAAACAACTATGATTTTGGAAATGAAATTAGTTATGGTTTATCACTTGTTAGTGCTATTGCAAATAATATAAACTTAGGTATTGAGTATAATGGAAAGCATAACACAAAAACAAATATGGGGACTGATACTAATGCTCAACTTCGTTCTATGTTGCCATTTAAAGCCTTTAGTGGAACAGTTGGATACATCACTCCTCAGATAGAATTTTTACCTTTTGGCAAACCAAAAATTCATGTTGGAGTGGGTATTTCATTTTTAGTAAACTATAATTTAAAAGAATCTCAACCACTTGAGAAACAAAAAATTGTAGCTAGAATCGGTTACTTATTTTAAGGATAAACATATGTCTACAGTACAAATTAAAAATGAAGTTGAAAATATATATAATGCGTTGAATATAAGTAAAAAACCTATTTTACTTATGTGCCCTATTTTAAAAATTTTACAAATGAGATATCACTCTGTAGATAAAGCTCATGCGAAAAATATAATAAAAAATTTCTTAAAAAACAAAGGTTAATAATGATGAAAAAAATTCTTCTACTATTGTTTATAGTATTATCACTTAATGCAAGTGAGTTTAAAAAAGTTGACAAACTAATTTTAAGTGGACCAATGGCATCTGTTTCTCATCCCCTATTACATATGATTAAAACAAATGCTCTAAGTGATGTTGCAAATAAAGTGGAGTTTATACTCTGGAAGAATCCTGATGAACTAAGAGCTTTAGCTCTAAGAAAAACAGCAGACTTTATAGCAATACCTACAAATGTAGCAGCAAATCTTTATAACAAAGGTGTTGATGTAAAACTTCTAAATGTTTCTGTTTGGGGTATTTTAGGGATGATTACGAGAGATAAAACAAAAAAGACTATAGCAGACTTTAAAGATTGTGAAATTGCTATGCCTTTTCGTGCTGATATGCCAGATATTATTTTTGAAGAGATAGCAAAAAAAAATGGACTTGATCCTAAAAAAGATTTTAAACTTCGTTATGTTAGCTCACCTATAGATGCAATGCAAATGTTAATTATGAGACGTGTTGATCATGCACTTTTAGCAGAACCTGCTATCTCTATGGCTCTTAGAAAAACAAAATCATTTCCTCTAAAACTTATTGCACCTGATTTGTATAGAAGTTCAGACTTACAAAAAGAGTGGGGAGAGGTATTTAAAATAGAAGGTAAAATTCCTCAAGCAGGCATGGTAATGGTTGGAAAACAAAATGAATATGTTGTAAAGAGATTTAATGAAGAGTACGCAAAATCTCTAAAATGGTATAAGTCACATCCAAAAGAAGCAGGTGAACTTGTAGAGAAATATATACCTGTGTTAAATGCACAGGCCGTTGGAGATAGTATAAGTTATGTTCAGTTAGATAATGTCAGTGCTAAAGACTCCAAAAAAGATTTAGATTTCTTTTTAGGTGTCCTAAAGAAAAATAATCCAAAAAGTATAGGTGGCAAACTTCCTGATGATAAATTTTATTATGGGAAGTAAAAGATAAAATATCTAAAAAAGAGCTAGTTACTATTTATAATCAACAAATAAACTCTTTTTTAGATGATAAATAAGAGACCACTTGGTAAGTGGTCTTTAATGAAATTATAATACTAAGAGTAAGCTATTAACAGGAGAATCGTTAGCTACACATATTTACGTGACATCAACTAACAGCCGTATTAAAAAAGGAAACTTAGCTGTTAATTCTATTTTATATATTAGTACATTTTGTACTCTTCATAAATATATAATTTTACACAATACTTTTACAAGTATCTTCATTTGTATTTACAAAACATTGATTAAATTTTTCTACCATATGACTCCTCAATCAGATAGTTTAAAAACTATCCTTATTGATAATGGTTATTAGTATTATATACATATAAACTTAATTTATTCTTATATTGATAATTATTATCATAATATTCTTATTTTCTTAAGTATTAAGTTTTATTTATGTATAATAGTAGTTATCATTATACCAGGAACCTTATTGAAATTTATAATTAAAATACTTAAAGATTTTCCAGCTTACCTTTGGAGTGGATGGGGTGCAATTGCATCTATTTTTCTTTTTATTGCTCTTTGGGATGTAGGAAATCAAGTTTATGGTAATTTAGTTTTACCTTCTCCCCTTGAAACATTTCAAACTCTTTTCGTTATGTTACAAGATGATTCTCTTTTAGCAGAAATAAAAACAACTCTTTATCGTGCTTCAGTTGGTTTTGGCATATCATTACTCTTTGGCTCACTTCTTGGACTTTTCGCAGGTTTCTTTGTAACTGCATCTATTATGAGTCGTCCTATAGTTACTATATTGGTTGGGATGCCACCTATTGCTTGGATAGTTTTAGCAATGATTTGGTTTGGTATGGGTGATGAAACAGTTATATTTACAGTTATAGTTGCATCATTTCCTATCATTTTTGTTGGTGCACTTCAAGGAACTAGAACACTCGATGGTGACTTAAAAGAGATGGCAAAAAGTTTTAAACTACCTTGGCATATGAAATTTTTAGATGTGTATTTTCCACATATCTTTTCTTATGTATTTCCAGCATGGGTATCTGCTCTTGGAATGTCATGGAAGATAGTAGTTATGGCTGAGCTTTTAGCTACAAGTGATGGTATTGGGGCATCTCTAGCAGTTGCTAGAAGTCAGTTAGACACTCCAGCTGCACTTGCTCTTGTAGTTATTATGATAGGCTCACTTATGTTTATAGAGTACATAATCTTAGAGCCAATCAAAAGAGAGGTTGAATTGTGGAGAAATTAGAAGTTAAAGGACTAAATCATAGTTTTGGATTTACTAAAATACTAAAAGATATAGACTTTACTCTCCAAAAAGGAGAAGTACTCTCAATAGTTGGTCCAAGTGGTGGTGGTAAAACCACCCTGCTTCACTTATGTGCAAATTTACTTGATGTTGAAGAGGGAAAAGTTACAAATACATTTAGAAGTAGTGCTTTTGCTTTTCAAGATGCAAGACTCCTTCCTTGGAAAAATGTTATTGATAATATTTCACTTGGTTTACTCGCTTATGGATGTAAAAAAAATGTAGCTACACAACAATCTAAAGAGATTGCCATAAGATTTGGTCTTGAGGAAGATGATTTTGATAAATTTCCAAAAGACTTAAGTGGAGGAATGCGTCAGCGTGTAAGTTTTGCAAGAGCATTGGTTGTAAAACCTTCTCTTTTATTTCTTGATGAACCTTTTTCTGCCTTAGATATCGGACTAAAAAAAGAGCTTCAAAGCATACTTATAAATATGATTGATAAAAAAGAAATAAGCATACTTTTTATTACACATGATTTGATGGAAGCTATAAGACTTAGTGATAAGATACTACTTTTAAAAGCAGACCCAGGTCATGTAGTAAAAAAGTTTTCATACGATATGCCGCAAAAAGATAGAGATGATAAATATGTTTATGCTCAAAGTGCAAAAATACTACAAGATGAAGAGATTATAGATACATTTGAATTGGAGCTAAAGTAATGAGTCAAATAGAAGAAAAATCACACGCTACCAATCATTACCTTTACTATCCAGATGAAAAAAATATACCTCCTTACTTGGCTTATGGATTTAGACCAATATTTTTAGTTTTAGCTCCATATATGCTCATAAGCATGTTACTTTGGGGACTTGTTTTAGGTGGTTTTTTACACTTAGAATTTTTAGGAGACACTCTCACTTGGCACATATATGAGATGCTTTTTGGTCTTATAACAGCTGGTATATTAGCATTTTTAGCAACTGGTTTACCAGAACTATTTCCAGGGCTTATCCCACTTGTTGGAAAACGATTAAAACATATAGTTATACTCTGGCTCTTAGGGCGAATTAGCTTTTGGTTTATAGATATCACAGGTATCTATTTAACAGCTTTTTTAAACCTTGCCATGTTAGGTTGGGTTATATGGTTTGGGAAAGATGCAGTTCTTGATAAACTTCAAAGACACGCTTCTATAGGCTACGCAGCTGTTGCACTTTTTATCATAGAGGTTTGGTTTTTTGCGTCTCAGCTTGGGTTTGCAATAACTTCTGGGATGGATATTTTAAAAGTGGCTCTTGGTGCTATAGTAGTTTTAGTTCTGCTTGCTCTAAGACGTGTAAACATGGAGGCTATAAATGAAATACTCGAAGATAAAAATATAGATGATGTATTTATATCCCGTCCACCAAAAACAAATCTTGCAATTTTTACAGTTATAGTTTTTACGATAGTTGAATTTTTATACCCTCAAAATTCTGCTCTAGCTTGGATAGGGTTTGCTTGTGGAGCAGCTATACTTGGCATAACAAGTGAATACAAACTTGAAAATAAATTTATATTAAATCAACCTTATGTTATTTACTTAGCTTCTATCTATGCCCTTCTAAGTATAGGATACGCTCTAATGGCATGGGACTTACTAAATCCAGATATCAACGGGATAAATCACTTTAGACACTTTATAACAAGCGGAGGAATCGGTCTCTCATACATTGCTGTTATGCTTATCATCACATGGGCGCATACAGGACGACATATTACAGCAAATATCTATACTCACTTAATGGTGTTTTTTATAATATTTGCAACATTTATGAGAGGACTTATTCCATTTTTTGAAGAGTACACAAACGAACTTTATCTCTACTCTTCAATCATTTGGAGTATTCCGTTTGCTATATATATAAAACAATATTATAAATTTTTACTAAACCCTCGTGCAGATGGGATTAAAGGGTAAAATTTATTTCTTTACTTCCAAGCTATAGTATTAAAGTGAGGGAAACTGAACCCCTTCTATAAAGCTATCAGCTTGAATATCTATATCTTCTATAATTTCTTGACCTCTAAATGAGTACCCAACCATAAATCCTGCACCCTCTCTTTTTGGGTCTTTACAGTATAATGCGTTTATTTGCATTATTAAACTACCTGTAGCTGCTGGTGATGTTTTTGCTTTTAAAATCTGTTTTGTTTCAACACACGGATAACCTCTTTTTTCTGTTGAATTAAGCTTTGAACTTAATATACTATATCTTTTATCGTTCTTTATTTTCGATGTTTCGTTTTTAATTAAATCATAAAACTCTTTTTTTTCAACTATATATATTGGGAAAAAAATAACTTTTGCTTCATAACTTCCTTCATTATCTTTTTTACCCATGATTACTTTACTATTAGATTTATCCAATACAGACCATCCAGTTGAATTTGGTGAATGTATTTTTATATAATCACCCTCAAATAAATAATTTGCTGGCAATATTTTTGATACTTTTTTTTCTGAATTTGTTTCTAACTTTTTTGATGGTTTTAGTGTTGTTTTTTTTAATATTTTTTCTGATACTTTTTCTGATTTCTCTTGAGTTTGTTTTGGTGTTTCAGCCTCTGCACAACTTACAAAAAACATTGTTAAAGCTAGTAACAACATCCCTTGTATCATAATCGTTTTATTCATTCTTATGCCCTTTATTTTTCAAAAGTGATTATATCAAAAACAATATAATAATTCTTTTTTTTAATCTTTTTAATTGTATTATTCATTTTTATGTATGAACCTAAAGGGATATAATGAGCATCTACAGAGAATACGACATTCTTCAGTAGATAAAATTTAAAACTCCTACAAATAGGGCTTTAAGAGAGCATATTATAGCTTTTTTTTCTTAAAAGTCCGATGAGAGTCCGATAGAAAATAAATTTCGTATATAGCCTATAACTCCTAGTGATAGGCTCTTGCAAAAGTTTTTAATTTTTAAAACACTCTTCCAATAATATTGCTCTCAAACTCACAATAATCCATCCTCAAATCTCTAGCCATTTTTTCATAATCAAGATAAAATTCTAAACTTTTTGGTATCTCTCCATAAAGTCCATCATCTACAAATTTCATAGCCAAAAGTTCAAAAGTATCTGTAAAAGATTTGTTTGAACGAAAATCATAAATTGATACATCATAGTTGTCTATACCAATATCGATAACTTCTCTTTCTTTGTATCCCTCATGAGATAAAAGCTTAAGCTTTAAAAAATCTTCTTCACTATACTCTTCTAGTATTTCTGCGACTTCATTGAGTTTATAAATATCATCATACTCCCCAATATATATTACTGCCTCATAGTCTGTTATAAACACTTCTTCATGATAATGTTCGCTTTGACAAGCTTTCTTACCTGCATAACATACATTTTCAATAGACTCAGCAAGTAAATCTCCATTCATCGGTAACTCATACCACTCTCCAACTAAATGACCGTTGTTATAAGCCTCTAAATCTGTAATGTAAATTCTCATAATTGACCTTTTATCAAATATTTTTGTAAAATGTTTGGCGACTGTAAGTCGAAACTAAGCGAAAGCAAGAAGCTTTCAAGATAAACATGTTCTTTTGGGCTTAAATGCCCTTTTGAACAAAGACCGAGAATGAATTAAATTTAGAGAAAAATACTACTTGTATTATTTTTATATAGATTTACATTCGTAAAAATTCTCGTGTCTCAAAAGGGTTTTAAGTTCATTTAGAACTTCATAATAAATAGATTTACTGTTTAGATATTAAAGGAGTGGGAACGACTATATTTTGTGAGTAAGAGTAGAGACCAAGGCTCTACGGTAGCAATCAGAGATTTAAGCTCTGATTTTAATTTCAATAAATTTCTTAACTAAAAAATCAGCTAACTTAATAATTAACTGATTAGTTAACCTTTTTTAAATTCTCAATAATCTTTCCATAATTCCATCACATACCACCAACTACATTAGCTTCTATAAATTTACTTTTTAGTTTAGCTGGGTCAGATACAGATATTCAGTTTGCAATACCTTCAACAGATAAAGGTTCATCTATATTTCAACTTATTAGTTTGTTTATAAATTTTACTAAGTTGGTTTTTGAGCCAATATTTAATCAATCTTCTTTATCAATAAAAGCTCCACTCTCTCAAAAGTTTCAGTTTTTTATATCAATATTCTTTACACTTAAATTTAATCATGGAATAGTTAAAGTATTACTTTGCAACTCTTTAATAATTCTATTTGTAATCTCTTTAGGTATCAAATCAAAACCACTCTTTTTAAGAAACTCTAAAACTTTTTTCTGTTTTTCTTGTTGTTCAGACTCCATTTCTAAAAGTTCTTTCATTTGAATTTTATGATTTTGTAAAACTCATGTTTTCATTTTTCAAGCTTGAGCTTCTATGTTTTTAAATTTAGCTGTTATTCTGTCTATATGCTGTTGTAAATCACTAGTGGAGTCAATGGTTGAAAAACTTGTAATATCTACTTGTGAGAGTTGCATACTTGA
>JAKISR010000096.1 GCA_021648465.1 Sulfurimonas sp.
ACATAATAAAGTCTATGACATCTATGGCTTTGCCTGATTTGTCACAGTTACCACTAAAGCAATATACGGTACCTGTATCTAAATAAACTTGCATGCTTGGGGTTTTGTCTTCGTGAAATGGACAATGCACGTGCTTTCTTTTTACTTCGATATGGTAATAGCCTAATACTTGGGTAATGCTTAATTGACTTTTTATTTGGTGGATTTCCATGTTTTTTTTCAATTGAAAAATAAATGTTGAAAAGTTTTTATGTGTACTATCTACAACAAATGTAGTATATATTCATTAATTAACAAAATAATATCTTCTTTTTTTATATAATAATATTCACTATTTTTGCTGATATATCATAAATGCTATCTGTTATGAGGCACATATTAAACATTGGCAACCGTATTGTAGAACTTAGAAAACTAAAAGAATGGTCTCAATCTGACCTAGCGGAAGCTATTGATGCTTCTAGAGATATGATTGGAAAATATGAACGGAACGATAATTTACCTTCTGTTGAAGTGGCTTTCAAACTTGCAAGTATCTTTGATGTATCTGTAGATTATCTTTTAGGAAAAGGAAAATATATTGCTTATAACAAAAAAATGATAGATAGGTTAGATGATATTGAAACTCTTGATGAACAAACTAGGAATACATTATTTAGTGTTATTGATACTTTTCTTAGAGATTCTAAAGCTAGATTAGCTTATAAATAATAATTATGCAAGATTCTAAATTCAACAAAGTATTAGCAACTTTTACAAAGAAATTAATCATAGATACAATACTTATTCCTGCAATAAATTGTATTGATGAAAAAAAATCAAACTCTTTCGATATTTATACACTAGTTCCCAAAGAAAGAGTACAAAGTATTGATGAAACTACTTATGAATCTATTGAAATGCTTCTTAATGTCATGCTTAAGCATAAAGAGGCTTATCATATTGTATTTAAAAATAAAAGGGAGTACTTAGCTTTTAATAAACCCGAGTTTACTAATAATATTGATAATGAAAATTTTATAAGGCATAAAATGCTGATTTTTAAAGAACATTATAATGCAATGACTGATGAATCTCAAAGTAGATTTCAAATTATACGTACCTACTTTAGCTCTGATATACACGAACTTAACTAGCCAATAGTTTGTATCTCTACAAGTTTAATATAGCCATCTATCTTTTCAAAAATGAAAATGTGCGCTAATTCACGGTTTGTAAAATTATTAGTTATTTTATAAATAAAACAGCCTTCAAAACCTTCTTTTTCATTAAAAGATTCTGCTCCCTCTAAATCATCTAAAGCATATTCAGGCATTACCTCTTTTAGGCATAGTTCCATTATCGTTTCAAAGTCTATCTCTTTTTTTTTATTTTCAAGTGTTATACTTTTATCCATATATTTGTCTTGAACAAAATTCATGATTGTAAGAGTATCTTTTTGAATAATAGCATTAGCTAATTGTTTTCTGAACCTTTTTATTTCTAAAGTATCACTTTCCTTTAAGCAGTTTAGGCTTTCTTTTCTAAATTTATCATACTTTACCGTTTTAATCGTATTTGTACTTTTAGAAAGTAGTTGTTTTGCTTCATTGGTTACAGGTTTTTTTTTATCTGTTTTACAGTTAAACATCAATAATGATAACAAGATTATATAGATACTATTTTTAAGTGCTCTCTCCATCTTTACTTGTTTTAATTTTTATAGTGGTTGCTTTTAGATTTGCTTCTTTAAAACTTTTATAATGGTTAGTTTCATCGAGAGGCACACCTTCTTTGTAACCTTTAGGCATATAAAACCCTCTTAATTTTTTGTAATATATTTTAATTACTTTTCCTACTTTGTTCTTTTGTTTCCATGAAATAAAGACGTCACTAGAACAATTAAAAGGACTTATTTTTATTTTGCTACTTTGATTGCCTCCTAGAATAGCTAAACTAGCAGAACCTTCGACAGTACCAAATACAAAACCAATATGACCTCCAGTTCTTTTACCAATTACACCTTCTTTTGAACAATCAGAAAAAACAGCCAAAGAACCATATAATGGTTCTGATACTTTTACCAACATATCTTTTGCTTTATGCTTAAGGTTTTTACTATCTTTTCCTGTTCCGTTCCATTTATCATCATCTGCAATATAAAAACGAGAACCTGCATGTTTTACTCCTTTATAATCCGTTTGGTCTAAACACCAACTTACATAAGACGAACACCAAGATAAATCTTCATCTTCTACTGTTTTTAATGTTTTTGGATTATCAAAAATATTACAATGGTTATGGTATTTTTTAACCATTGTTATCGTTGGTTTAAAATCTTCATGTATTCCTTTAGCT
>JAKISR010000051.1 GCA_021648465.1 Sulfurimonas sp.
CGTCTATCACAAGAAACTTTATCAGCTTTTTGAGCTGAATATCTCTTATGCACTTTACTGCTATTTCTTTTTAACTCTCTATTAATTGTAGACTTATGAACTGCTAATTCTATAGCTATTTGAACTTGATTGAAACCTGCCTTTTTATAAGCTTGAATTTGGTATCGTTCTTCCTTGGTTAGATGTTTATAATTACTCATTTACTTTCTTATCTTTGGTCGGATTTTAAAGTAAAGATTTTAACATCTAACTACTTCAAATCTAAATCTACAACTTTCATTTTTCATTTTTTTAAAAGTTGCACTTCAGATTTAAATTTTGGCAAAGTTTATTTACATTATAAATATGAAGAATAAATATAAATACATTTTGCTATAATGCACAACTAATTTATAAATACAGGAATTTTTGTGATTACACTAAAGCAAGCTCTAAAATTAAATAAAGATGAATTAAACAAATTTAAAGAAGAATTAAAAGCAAAAATCGAAGATAGACCTGAACTAAATGCTTATATAGATGTAAATAGTACTGGGGATGGTGTACCTATTGCAATTAAAGATAATATACAAGTAAAAGATTGGGCTGTAACATCAGGCTCGAATATTCTTCAAGGATATATTGCACCTTACAATGCAACTGTTATTGAAAAAATGACTAATGCTGGCCTTAGTCCTTTTGGTAGAACAAACATGGATGAATTTGCTATGGGTTCTACTACTGAGTCTAGCTTTTATGGTAAAACGCAAAACCCTCATAATAGTGAATACGTACCAGGTGGTAGCTCTGGTGGTTCTGCTGCCGCCGTTGGTGCTGGTTTAGCTATAGCAGCATTAGGAAGTGATACTGGTGGTTCTATCCGCCAACCAGCTTCTTTTTGTGGAATTGTAGGGATGAAACCAACTTATGGTCGTGTAAGTCGTTATGGTTTAGGTGCTTACGCTTCTTCACTTGATCAAATTGGACCAATGACTCAAAATATTGAAGATGCTGCAATTTTATATGACATTATAAGTGGACATGATGAAAAAGACTCAACAAGTACAGATAACAATGATAAAGTATCTGATAAATTAAATGCTACTAGAAAACTAAAAGTTGCTGTACTTTCTAAACATATATTAGATGCAAGTGATGATGTAAAAAAAGCTTATAAAGAAGCTATAGAAGCTCTTGAAATACAAGGTCATGGGATAATTGAAAAAGAGTTAATGGATGCCAAATTTGATATCTCAGCTTATTATATAACGGCAACTGCTGAAGCTACAACAAACTTAGCTAGATATGATGGTATCCGTTATGGAAATCGTGTAACTGGTACTAACCTTCAAGATACTTATATAAAGACTCGCAGTGAAGGTTTTGGAGATGAAGTAAAGCGTCGTATCCTTCTTGGAAACTTTGTACTATCAAGTGGATATTATGAAGCTTACTATGTAAAAGCACAAAAGACTAGACATATCATTAAAGACCAATATAATGCAATTTTTAAAGATGTAGATTTGATATTATCACCTATTGCTCCAGGAATTGCTCCTAAATTTGGTGAATTTAAAAATCCTATGGATATGTATTTGAGTGATTTATACTCTATAAGTGTAAATCTAGCTGGCTTGCCTGCTCTTTGCCTTCCAATTAACAAATCTAAAAATGGTATGCCTATAGGACTACAACTAATAGCTAAAGCATATGATGAACAAACACTTTTTGATGGTGCATTAAGCTTAGAGAAGCAAATAAATTACCAAAAATAATTTAAATGATTTTAGTGAGAAATTTATTTTTTATTTTTATAATTGCACTATTATTTTCAGGTTGTGGAGGTACAAAAAATATAAAAATAGTGAAAAATGACCTTACTAAAATGAACGGTAAAACTATTGTTGTTACTTTAGGTCAAGAACTTGATTTTATAGCCAAAACAACTGACTCTGTAATACTTGGTAAAATGGCCAAAGAGATGATGATTCGTGAGGGAAACCAAATTATAAAAAATAATAATGTAAAAAATCCTGTACACTACATTAAGAAAAATTTTATTAATGCATTGTCAACAAAAGCATCTTTTAATATAGAACTAAAGGAAAATATAGAACCAAGTAATGATTATGCTACTTTAATCAATAAATATAGTGATAAAGATTATATTTTAGATATTAGAACAACTAAATGGAGTTTAGCTTATTTTATTTGGGATTGGAATGTTTATAAAGTTATTTATAGTGCTAAATTAAGACTTATTAATACAAAAAATGGTGATATAATTGCTAAGAGAGATTGTTCATATATTCCAGATAATATTAAAACTGCTCCAACATATAGTAAATTTTTAGAAAATGATGCTCAAATACTTAAAAATGAACTTCAATTAGCAGCTGATAAATGTTTAAATGAATTTACTAAAAGTATATTTTACTAAAATATTTGTTTGTCGTTTTCTCTTCGTTTAGGAGTTATATTTTCTATCTTTTTTATAAACTCAACAACTTTTTTAAAAATATCTTCACTTCCATCTCCAATTATAGCAACATGCTTTGTTGAGTGAGGTGTAAAAAGCTCTTTATGATTTGATTTTATATGCTCTATAATGAGTGGTCCACTTTTAGGATCTACTACAGGATCTTCATCACCTTGTATAACCAATGTTGGTGCAGTTATACTCTCAAGTCCTTTAAACGATAAATCCATAAGATTACGAAGTTGTACAATTGATTTCAGATAGTTTCTTGCATAATTTATATGTGGATTTTCTGCATTATTTTCAACATATTCAATATTTGCATTAAATACTGCTAAAAAATCATTTAAAGCATCAACAGTTGAAACAACATAATGTACTCTAATATCATTTAGTTTCATAGCAGAATTTATACATAAAACACCATCAACCTGTTCTAATTTACGTGAGGCTGCAAGTAATGCAATAAGTCCACCAGTAGAAAAACCTCCTATGAAAATTCGCTTACTTACTTGACGCAAAGCGGCATAGCCTAGGTTAAATGATTCATACCACTGTTCATACTTTGTATCTCTTAAATCCTCAGGCATTGTTCCATGACCTTTTAACCTAACACCATAAAAATTATATCCTTGAGAATGTACATATTCACCAAGTGCCCTAATCTCCTCTGGTGCAGAGTTATAACCATGAGAAAAAACTATTCCTGTTGTATACTCTCTCTTGTATAATAAAAATGGCGATCCTATCTCTTGTGGTTTAGAACCGATAACTGAGTAAAACTTACTATAATCTTTTTTAAATATATCTAAGTCACGGCGATAAAGTCTATAAAGTATCTTCTCAACTATTTCTGAATTTTTTTGACTCATTGTAGTTTTTATAGAATTTTGAAGTGTGTCAAGCATAGATATCTCATTATATACAACTTTTAAAGTGTTTTTTATACGGATACTATGAAAATCATAATCATCTGTAAGTGCTTTAAGATTTATAGTATAGTAGCCAGATTTTATGCGTATAAGTATTTTTTGCTTAATTGCTAATCTTAAAACTTCTTCAAAAAGTGCATGTTTGTCTTTTGTTAGAATTTGCAATATTTCTTGACACACACTATCGTGCATTCTAAAAACATCTAATTCTTCTATATCTCCAGCGACTAAAAATATATACCTTCTTAATTGTTGTTTTGTAACATGAGTATGAGTACAATGTTTTAAAGTAGCTATAAAAATATGATCAAAATTTAAGAGCACATTTCTATAGATAGAATCCATGAAAATTGTAGTTAAATGTTTACGAAATTTTTTTACTATTTCTTCATGTTGAATTTTTTTATCTTTTATTTTGTTTATTTGTATATCTTGTTTAGCATAATGAATATAACTTGCCATATCTATAGGCTTATCGAAATAAATATGCATTTGAGCATTTGAGAGTATATTTCCCTCTATTTCTAACTCTTCAATTATATTTGGTGACTCTTTATCACCACTAAAAAGTGATACCATTTTCATCATTGCATTTGAACCTGGTCTTATAAAAGTGTATGATATATTTACAGGGACTATTACAGTAGAGTGATAGGAAAGCTCTTTATCTTCTAAAAAGTAAGTTGTTTTAATCTCTTCAACTCGTTTTATATCTCCCTCTTTCATAGCAGTTCTAAGCTCATTTTTTAACATTTGTGATGCAAGTGCCATAACTGCTGCACCAGTATGAATGGGACCTAATCTTTCCGGTGTATGAAGCATAAACTCATTCTCTTTAGTAATATGCTTATTTTTAACCATCATACCTTCTGGATACATAAGCCAGTTCTCTTTGCCAAGCATCAAATTACCAATGATAATCTCATTTCTATCTTTATTTGCTGTAGAGAGAGTACCAACATTATCAAGGTAGTTAGCTAAAAGTCCCACAAATATAGATTCATGTGCTAAAGAGCGAATTTTTTGATCTGTTTCTCTATTTATAGCAAATGGCATAATTAATGTCTCAAACCTTGTAAAATGGTTTGCTACAAAAAGTGTAGGTGATTTTTTATCTATATTCTCACTACCGTTAATATGAATATTTGATTTTAATATTGTATCGATAATTTTTAGCATAAAGCCAGTTGAGTTATATAGAAAATTACCCACTTAACACTTCCTGCTCAAATAATCCTTATCAGTATATTCATCAACTTGGATAATGTCTTCAGATTCTTTTTCAGTTGAGACTAACTCTTTGTACTCTTCTTTTGTAATAACACCAATATCTAGAGCAGCACTATATAACTCATATTTTGGAGCTTTTTTAAGTTTTGCAGCTTTTATAGCAATTTTGATTTTTGCTTTTATAGGTAAAATAGCTTTTATTTTTAGTAAAGTTTTTTCTATTTTATATAAGCTTTCATGTTCTGCATCTGGTAAATAGATACCTTCAGTTAAATCATCACGCGCATTACCTGGAGTTAAAAGTTTATCACTAACTTTTTTATACACATCATCAGATGGTAATTTTCCTATAGAATTTATTCTTGCAAACCATCTTACTGGTCCATTAAAAAACCACCTAACTGGTCCACTACCTAAATTTGCAAAAATTTCTTCAAATGATGTTTGTATTTGATGGAGTGCATAATCTCCAACCCACCTAAGATAAACTTCATCCTTTTTGTTTTTACCCTCAGCTTCAAAGCGTCTCATCGTAGCCATTAGTAAATACATCCATGAAAGAAGATCTCCAAATCTTGCACTTAACATCTCCTTTTGTTTAAATCCTCCACCATAATAAGCCATAACCAAGTCAGTTAAAAATGCAAAAGTAGCACTTGACCAAGCTAATTTACGCTCATAATAAGCTAAAATTCCGCTTGTATGTGGAACATGAGCATAACCACGAGTTAAAGATAATATACACATTCTAGTTGCATTTGTAAATGTAAAGCCTACATGTTTCCAAAAGTAATTATCAAAAGCTTCATTATCTCCACGCTCTAATGCTTCTATCTCTTCATATGCATATGGATGACAACGAATTACACCTTGACCAAACTGAATAAGAGTACGAGTCATAATATTTGCACCCTCAACAGTTATAGCAATAGGAGCACCCATATAAGCATGACCAATTAAATTTTTCTTTCCAAGAATAATACCAGCACCACCAAGCACATCCATACCACTGTTTACAACATCACGAAATATTTCAGTTGCATGATACTTCATTACAGCGTTTACAACTGCAGGTTTTTTACCATTATCAATAGCACCAATAGTATATATTCGAGCTGCATCCATCATATATGCAAAACCTGCCATCTGAGCTAACTCATATTTAATACCCTCAAATCTAGCCACAGGAATACCAAACTGCTCACGAATCATAGTGTATGCACCAGCAACTCTTGCTGTTAATTTTATACCGCCACTACCAGTTGAAGGAAGTGAGATACCACGACCAACTGATAATGATTCCATAAGCATTTTCCAGCCCTCACCAATACCTTTTTGACCACCAATAATATCATCAATACTAATGATTACATCTTTACCCCTAACTGGAGAATTTATAAAAGGAACACCAAGCGGATCATGTCTTTTACCTTGATCTAAGCCTTTTTTATCTGATGAAACAAGTGCAAAAGTGATACCTAAATCTTCACCTCCACCTAAAAGATTATCGGGGTCTCTAAGAACAAATGCTAAACCTAAAACAGTTGCAACTGAACCCAATGTTATATAACGCTTATCAAAATCTAGGGATATTTCAAGAGAACCATCTTTAGCTTTAAAGAGTTTACCGATAGAGCTAATTGATGTAGCATCACTACCAGCTAAAGGTTCAGTAAGTGCAAAACATGGTAAATCTCTACCATCAGCTAAGCGTGGTAAATAATGATCTTTTTGCTCTTGCGTTCCATGTTCTAAAATAAGCTCAGCTGGTCCAATTGAGTTTGGTACCATTGCTGTAATTGCAAGTACTTGAGAACGAGAAGCTAATTTTTGCACAACAGCACTATGTCCAAGTGCTGAGAAACCTAAACCACCATACTCTTTTGGGATAACCATTCCAAAGAAGTGATTATCTTTCATATACTTCCAAGTTTTTTTATCTAAATCTCTTTTTTTAAATACCTTATCATCATCTGTCATAGCACAAAGTACATCAACTTCATTTTCTAAAAACGCTTTCTCATCATCACGAAGATGAGGATATGCCTCATTTAAAATAAAATTAAAATTTGGTTTTCCTGAGAATATCTCACCATCAACCCAAACAGTACCAGCTCTAAGAGCAGTTTTTTCTGTTTCAGATATATTTGGTAAAAGATTATACTTTTTTAAAACCTCTACAATTTTATCTGTTAAATGCTTTTTTCTAAGAGATGGTACTAAAAATATACCATGTATAGGTATATATACTATCCAAAACAATATTGGAGGAGAAAACCAAATAGCAATATTAATAACTAATAATACAGACCAAATAATAAACGAAATACCTACATACCAAGTTGCTAAAAAAGCAACCAAAAAGATTAATGATATAAAAAGTTCCATAATTTACTCCTCAAAAAAGTTTTCATTATTTTTAGCCATACGAATAAGAAGCTCGCAAGGCTCAAACCTACTGCCATAAGCATCTGCTAAACGATGCAGAGTAACAACAACATTATTGATACCACGGTTTTGTGCATATCTCATTAATCCACCTCTAAATGGTGGAAATCCAGTACCCAAAATAAGTGCCATATCTAAATAATCTGCATTTTTAATCACACCCTCTTCTAAACAACGTGATGCTTCATTTAACATAACCAACATCATTCTATCTACAATTTCTTCTGAATTATAGCTGTGTTGCATTGTTACTAAATCTTTTACATCTTTATTTATACTTTTATTTTTTCCACTATGTATATAAAAACCTTTACCAGCTTTTTTACCAAGTAGTTTTTTCTGATTATAGATAATATCAAACATATTTGCGACCTTCATACGCTTCCCATAAGCCTCTTCTAATACACAACCAACTTTATAACCAACATCAAGCCCAACTTCATCAGCTAAAGTAAAAGGACCCATAGGCATACCAAAATCTAATATCAATTTATCTATACGTTCTATATCTTCACCCTCTTCAAACATTTTAATAGCTTCATTTATATAAGGCAAAAGAACTCTGTTAACTAAAAATCCTGCACAATCTCCTACAATTATAGGTATTTTTCCACCTCGTTTAGCTAACTCCACAACTGTTGCTACAGCCTCTGGTGATGTTTTTTCACCTGCTATAATTTCTACGAGTGGCATTCTATTTACAGGATTAAAAAAGTGCATCCCCACAAAACGTTCTGGATATTTCATATCACCCGCAAGTGAGGTTACAGAGATTGAAGATGTATTTGTTGCGATAATTGCTTTTTTATCAACAATTGCTTCTAGATTTGCATATAACTTTTTTTTAGCTTCCCTATTTTCTATAATTGCTTCAACACATAAATCTGCATGCTTTAGCCCAACATAATCACAACTATATGAGATATGACCCATCTTTATTTCAACCTCACGTTTTGTTAAGCGTCTTCGTTTTACTATAGCTTGATATGCACTATTAATAAACTTAAAAGCATTACCAATTGCACCATAATTTTGATCAACTAAACGTACAGATAGACCAATTTTTGAAAACAACCATACAATGCCAGCACCCATAATACCACCACCAACAACTGCAGTAAGTTTAATCGGATGAGTTTTAATTTTTTTATCTGTTCCATTTTCTTTTTTTAATGCTTCAGATGTATAAAACAAACCTATAAGATTTTTACTAATTTGAGTGATACTTAGCTTAGCAAATGAAGTAGCTTCCATCTCTATGGCTTCATCGAGTCTCACATCTTTTGTTTGCTCAAAAAGATCTAAAATAGCTAATGGTGCTGGATACTGACCTTTTGTTTTTTTCATAACTTCTTTTTTAGCAAAATATAAAATAATATTTGGCAAATATTTCTCTAGTAAATTATCTTTATATCTTTTAGAAAGTATCTTTGAGCGTTCATTATCATCTAGTATAGATTTTATAAAACTATCTTGTTTAAAATCTAAATATCCAACTGGAACACAAGCATCAACCATCCCAAGTTTTTGTGCCTTATTACCATTGATAATTTTTCCACCAAGTATAAGTTCAAGTGATTTTGAGAATCCTATGAGTCTTTTTAATCTCTGAGTTCCACCAAAACCAGGTAATACACCCAAGTTTACTTCTGGCAAACCTATCTTTGTTTTAGAATTTTCAGTTGCTATTCTAAAATCACAACTAAGTGCTAACTCAAATCCACCACCTAAACACGCTCCATTAATAATAGCTACGGTTGGAAAAGGCAATACAGAAATACGACTTAAAATACTTTGACCTCTTTTTACTTTGTCATAAGAAGTTTTCTCATCATCTAAATCAGCTATCTCACTTATATCTGCTCCTGCTATAAAGATTCCATCTTTAGCACTAGTAAATAGAGCAATTTTTATAGTTTTATTTTCACTCATGCCTATTAAGTGTTGTTCTAGTTCATTTAATACATTTGAACTTAAAAGATTCACAGGGGAATCAGGCATATCAAACAATAGTTCTGCAACGCCATTTTCGTCTATGGATAGGTTAATTGTATTTTTCATTATACTACCTCCAAAAGAAGTGAAGCACCTTGCCCACCACCAATACACAATGTTGCAAGTCCAGTTTGTTTATTTTGTCGTCTTAACTCTTTTAAAGTGTGAATTACAAGTCTTGTTCCTGTCATTCCAACAGGATGACCAAGGGCAACTCCACCACCATTTACATTCAAAATAGACTCATCTATTTCACCAAGTGCACTAGATCGATCTAGATATTTTTTTGCATAAAATTTTGATGCAAAAGCTCTTTGATTTGCCATAACCTGAACAGCAAATGCTTCATTTAACTCTATTAGTTCTATATCTTTTAAATTAATTTTAGTTTGATTAAAAAGTTTTGATGTTGCATACAAAGGTCCAAGTCCCATACGCTTAGGATCTAATCCAGCATAAGAAAAATCTCTTAAAAATCCAAGTGGTTCTAACCCCATTTCTTTTGCTTTATTCTCAGACATAAGGACAACAGCAGCAGCTGCATCAGATATTTGTGAAGAATTTCCAGCTGTAACTGTTCCATTTTTTTTATCAAAAAATGGTCTAAGCTTCCCTAGAGCTTTCATGGTTTGACCATAACGTATACCATCATCATGCTCCATAATTTTACCTCTTGATGCGTCATAAACAATAGGTGCTATCTCTTGTGAAAAAATTCCTTTTTCTCTTGCAATTTCTGCTTTTTGATGGCTAGCAAGAGCAAATACATCTTGCTCCTCTCTGCTTATACCAAAATCTTGAGCTAATATTTCTGCTGTAGAACCCATTAACATCCCACTTATAGGATCTGTTAATCCTTGCATAAGACCAATAACAGGTTTTAAATGTCTCGGACGAAAGTGTGAAAATACTGCTAATTTTTGTCCTATCGTTTTTGAAACAAAAAGTTGTTCAAAAAATATTCTCATATCATCACCAAAAAGCAATGGAATATTACTCATAGATTCTACACCACCACAAAGGTAAATATCACCTGTTCCAGCTGCAATTTTTTCTGCACCAGATGTAATAGACTCCATACCAGAAGCACAATTTCTATTTACAGTATAAGCCATTGTACTATCTGCAAAACCTGCCTTAAGTGCTATTACTCTTGCTACATTTGCGGAATGACCAGGCTGTGCAACATTTCCCATAATAACTTCATCATATTCACTATATGGTATACCAACACGCAGTACTAATTCTTGAACTATATGTGCACCAAGACTCTCAGCTTGAATTTTTTTTAGTTTTCCACCAGCTTTTGCAATAGGTGTTCTTAAACCATCAATAATTGCTATTCGCTCTTTCATGATGCACTCCTTATAAATATTGAATTATAAAAAATCACACTATATCCTTTTTATACATATGTTCAATCTCTTTAGAATAAATCTTTTGAGCTTTGTTTCTTGATAATTTCATTGAAGGTGTTATAACTCCATCTTCAATAGAAGGAGTTATGGTAATTATTTCATATTCTTGTATCTGTTCCCATTTGTTTAGATGTTTATTTGTCTTCTTTATGGCTTTTTCAATTTTTTTGATATCTTTATCACTTAATCTTCCAGCATTTTTCTCTAAAAACACTTGGTCTGGAAATATTAAAACTGTTGTATATGGTCTGCCCTCAGCTATAACCATTGCATATTCTATAACTCTATTTCCACATAATTGTTCCTCTATAGGTATAGCTGATACATACTTTCCTGTTGATGTTTTAAACATCTCTTTTAATCTACTAGTTATAGTTAAAAAACCCTCTTCATCAATCTTTACAATATCACCTGTATGAAACCAACCATCTTCATCTATAACTTCATTAGTTTTTTCTTTGTCTTTATGATATCCAAGCATTACACTATCACCGCGAACTAAAAGTTCATTTTTTTGAGTTAGCTTAGCCTCCATATGAGAAAATAAAACTCCACATGTTCCATACTTGTTTTTTAATGGTGAATTTGTACTTATAACTGGTGATGTCTCTGTAAGTCCATAACCTTGATATACTGGAATTCCAATATTTAGAAAAAATCTATATACCTTCATAGATAAAGGAGCACCTCCACTAATAACGATACGAAGATTTCCACCGAGAGCTTCTCTAAATTTTTCATAAACAAGTGTTTCATATATTGAATCTAAAAGGCAAAATACTTTATCATCGGGCTCTTTATTTTCTGCTCTTTTTAATGCTGCAGAACCTAAAAGTTTTTTTATGAAATTACTATTTTCAATTTTCTCATGCATCTTAGCGTGCATTTTATTTAGTAATCTTGGAACAACTGTCATTACTGTAGGTTTGACTTCTTTTATTCTTTTACCCACTAATTTTACATCATCTACAAAATAAACAGATGTACCACTTACCAAATAAAACATCATAACCATTCGCTCAAAAACATGTGATAAAGGTAAAAAACTAAGCACCCTGTCTTCTGGAAGTAATTTATAATGCTCGTAAGTATCATAAAGTTGTGTTACTAAGTTCTTGTGACTTAACTCAACACCCTTTGGACATCCAGTTGAACCACTAGTATATATAATGGTCGCTATATCGCTAGGCAATATCTCTGCATACTCTATCTCTTCATCTGTTTCTAATAAAAAATAATCCCAACTAATCATATTTTTAGAACGATATTTTATATCTTTAACTACAACTAACTTCATATTATCCAAGTATGGTTTTAATACATTTAATTTTTCATCAGAGGCTATATAGAGATATGAAATTTCGGCATCTTGTATTTCGTAAAGTAAATTATCTGAAGCAATATTTGCAAATATTGGAACCGAAATAGCACCTAGTCGTTGCAGAGCAAAATCTATCATTAACCAAAAAGGAGATGATTCAGACACTATCCCTACCGTTGTGCCTTTTCGAACGCCATTACTGTAAAAAGCTTTTGATAGTTTATTGATATTTGATAAAAATTCTTCAGAAGAGATAGCTTGATATTTACCATTTTCATCTATATAATTTAGATATGTTGGATTATTAATATTTTCATTTATATACTTTGGAATATCAAAAAGCGTTTTAAATGTATACATCGATAACCTCCTACAATTCTAAAGAGTCTAACTGATACTGCATATGAAAAATAATATATTACCACAATTTTATTGAAAAAATGAAATTTATTATTAGTACTATTACACCAGTTTATTACTTATTTAAAAGTTAATGTTATAAATTAATATTATTTTATTATAAAAATAATCCTAATTCACCCCAGTGAGTGAATCTCCACTTTCATATATTTAAGCTCTCCTTTTAGAACACACTATACTTTTTATATATTTTCATTAAAAGGTGTATATTATGCCTACAGTTTAAGGGTAGACTTAGCAGGTTACACTCTCAAGTTATCACGTTAAAAACAGCTTAAATTCCTATGTTTTTTTCATAGATTTCCTTATTAAATTTATCATTATTTTCAATCTCTAAATCTAGAGAGTTGAGAGGAGCATGAATGGAAACAGTTGCTTTACTAACATCTAATCCGATAGAATACACAATAGAACCTCACTATTTTAATATTGAGAGTTTGTTAAGGTAGGAGTCTAGGTGCCTCTTGAGGGTAGAAATCTCTTGCCTGATTAAATAACTGCGTTGTACATAATCTCGTCTCATGATATACAATCTAGCTTTTACCGATTCAGTCGCCACTCAAATTTTTAGTATAACTATCTAACTTGGAATGAAACTAACTAATTTTTATGTTTAAGAAAACTAGCCGTTTTAGGTTTTGTCCGATATGTTATTTACTCTTAACTCCCTAGGTTTATGATAGCTCAATTGCTATTTGTTATTATATGAGGTTTTGTTATGTGTGTGCTTGTAGTGGAAATCTTTCAGGGTGCTCGATCATTTCTAAACTTAAATCTACATCTAAATTTTCCCAATATAAATGACCTTCTCCAAAGCTTTCAACTTTTATAATATCGTTTATAGTTTTATCTTTAAACCAAGGAAACTGTTCATAAGATAAGAAATACTCTTTTTCATTCGATAATATCCATAGTCCATGATTAGATATATTTGTTACTTCAGTTTCCAAAGTGTTTCTCCCATGCTTTAACAAAGTCTTCAAAATGCTCTTCAATAATTTTTTCAACTTCATTAAGCTCTTTTTTTGTTAATTTATAATTTTTTGCTAATTCGATTTGAGGGTCAAGCCAAAATTTTGCTTCGCCATGCTGACATTGTATATGGATGTGTTGTCTTAATTCTTCTCTTGAAAAGAAAAAGAAACGATAACCTTTTATTTTTAAAATTGTTGGCAAAACTATTCCTTAAATGTAATCATTTAAGTTTAACATATTTTGCTAGTCTTATTCCTTTACCCCCAATAATTCCATACCAAATTAGACAACAAGCTTGATTGCTCTATAATTAGGTACTTCAAAGCGAAAAAGTCACACTCAAAGACTTCACCCAACGGGTGTAACTTTTTCCAAAACAAGAGAATT
>JAKISR010000052.1 GCA_021648465.1 Sulfurimonas sp.
GTGCATCTTTACGATTTGTTTTCATCTTTTCATAGATTTTGTTTTTATCCCATGAAGCGTAACGCTTTGGCTCGTTGTTTATCAGATTGCCTCTCATGGCAAAGTTTGTAGTTGGTAAAAGTAGTGTCTCTTTGTAGTCCATATCTGTCCAAAACATATAATTTTTTGGATTATATCTAATTAAGGTTTATTTTATTATAAATTTATTGTGGATATAATTAGCTAGATTAAAAACATGCTATCACAAGGCTATTACAACATGAAGCTACATCTTATATTTATTGGCAATAAGTTTATATATAATAAGTCTCTTAAAGAGTATATAATAAGAAAAGTTGAGCAAAAAGTTGATTTTATTGACTCTATCACTTACTTTAAAGAGAGTGATAATTCTTTATTTTTATATTTAGAAAATGAGTTAAATTCTCAAATAAAACTACTTATTGTTACATCTAAACAACATTTTTCAACTATTGGAAAGCTTATATGTACCGCAACAAGTGATAATCAAATACTAAATGACGGCATGCTAATTCCATCTAAAGTTGGTATCTTTGAAGATGGAAGCTATCTTTTAGAACATGCTAGTTGTATAGCCAATGTTTTACATGTTGATGAGATGCAAGAGTTTCCTGAAATACTTATGCTCTTTGAAGATTCAAAAGCAACTGTGCATGTATTTGACGAAGATAAAGAAAGTGTATTAGCATTGCTAAGTCCAGTTGCACAAACTTATGAAGTTAAAGTAGATATAGTAAATATTATAGATGGTTGGTTACGAGTAGATGTGAAAAGTAAAAAGTATGGAAATTTATCAAAGTTTATAACTTCTGCTAAAAAACTTTTACCAAATAAATTTATAAGTGCGTCATGTATTGTTAGTCATATAATTGGAAGGCTTGAAGTCAATAATAAAAAAATTACTTTTGCTGAGAGTTGTACTGGTGGTTTATTATCTTATTATTTTACAAAAAGAAATGGAGCATCTAAAATTCTTGATGGCTCTTTAGTTACTTATTCAAATGAGATAAAAAATAATTGGCTTGGAGTTGAAGAAGAAATTCTTAAAAATTTTGGTGCTGTAAGTAATGAAGTTGTATCTCAAATGAGTGAGGGAGCTATAAGTGTTAGTAATGCTGATTATTCCATATCTATAAGTGGAGTTGCTGGTGAAGGCGGAGGTACAGAACTTAAACCAGTTGGAACTGTATATATAGGTATAAGAACAAAAACAAACCATAAAGAAATTTGTGTAAATTTAAAAGGAGATAGAAACTACATACAGTACCAAAGTGTACTTTTTTGTATTAAAATGCTCTTATTAACAGATAAAGAGATATTTTTTTAAATTTAAGGATTTTTATCTTGACAATTAAAACCTATTTGCCTATAATTTCGACCTCTTAATAGATAGAGAAAAACGTCTTGTTAGCTCAGCTGGTAGAGCACGTCACTTTTAATGATGTGGCCGATGGTTCGAATCCATCACAGGACACCATTTTTTGTTTATTTGCACTGAAGTTTAAAGCTCACGTACCGTATGTACGCTTTACTTGAAACTTTAGCACAACTAATTCAAAAACACTTAATAGTAAAAATATAATTTTTTTTTAATCAAGGAAAAGATTTGCAAAGCATACTAATAGTATGTGAGTAAATTTTTGACGCAGAGTAAGAAATAAATTTGCGGTGGTAGTTCAGTTGGTTAGAATACCTGCCTGTCACGCAGGGGGTCGCGAGTTCGAGTCTCGTCCACCGCGCCACTTTCTATTTAAATATCTGGCTTAATATTGGTAATATCAAATGAATACTCTTCATCTTTGATATCAGATGAGTCAAAAATTAAATTATTATTTATTTTAGACATTCCAAATAATTTTATTTTAATATCTTCATTTACAATATGTTCTATTAGTACACGCTTTGCAATAATTCTTATTTTTATTTTAAGTATATTTAGCTTTGAAGATGATTTAATGGTCACAACAAGTTTATCTATTAAATCTTGATGGAGTTGTTTATGCTCTTCAAGGTTAGGATATTGTACTGATAGCATGTATCCTTCTTCATCTTTAAAATGAGTTTTCATATATTCACTAAACTCATTTAAAATACTTTTGAATTCTTCTTTTGTATTTTCAGTATCATCTAAAGCATACAATTGTTCCACTATGTCAAACAGATGTTTATGTTGAGTATCAATAATATCAATACCCAATTTATACCTATCATTCCATAGTATTTCTTTATCTATTGACATTTTTTATCCTTATACAAAACTTTTAGTTCCTCGCCCATCATACATGTCCTTATACCTAAATGTTATAAGATTTTGCATAATTGCAAAAAGTATGATAAAGTTTAAAAAACTACTTCCACCATAGCTAAACATGGGCAGAGGAACACCAACAACAGGTGCATAACCTATAGTCATAGCAATATTTACTCCCATATAAATAAAAATCATAAAAGATAATGAAATTGTTACAACTTTTATATAATAATCGCTATTAAAAATACTTAAACTCATAAGATGTAAAATAAGCATAACATAAATTAGTATAATTCCTAAAGCACCTAAAAAGCCAGCTCTCTCGACCAAAAAAGCAAATATAAAATCACTTGTAGCAATTGGTAAAAATCTCATTTGAGTTTGAGTTGCTTCATCTTTAGATTTACCAGTTAATCCACCAGAACCAATAGCGATAATTGATTGTTGAACATGGTATGATGGTTTTTCACTAAGAAAATCTTTTATTCTAACTTTTTGGTAATCACGAAGCAAAAATTCATAAGTGACAGGGGAGAGTAGTAATATAGACCCTATTGCAACAGCCCATATTTTCCAATAAACTCCAATATAAAAAAGAACTCCATAACCGATAAGAAGAAGAACAAGAGCAGTACCTAAATCAGGCTCTTTTACAATAAGTATAAAGGGTAATAAGATATAAAAACTAATTTTGGCAAAATCTTTTGTTCTATATCCATTTGCTGGCGGTGGATTTTTATGAATGAGGTATGCAAGCATTAAAATAAGAGCAGGTTTTACAAACTCTGAGGGCTGAATAGTTGCATTTATAAACGGAAGTTCTATCCATCTTTGTGCACCTAATCTTGAGTGTCCAAAAAATTCTACAGCTAAAAGTAGAGCAATATTTATCCAGTAGATGAGAGGAATCAGCCAGCTCATTCTTCGAATAGGGAGTAAAAATACACCAATAAAAACTAAAAAAGCAACACCGATATAAGCGATTTGTTTTTGAGCAAGAGCGGGGATTACTTCTCCAATTAACCAGTGGGAAGTTATAATTAAAGGAATAATTAAAATAATAGAAAAAAAATCAAATTGTGCTAAAATACGTTTATCAATTCTCCACAAATTTATATCTCCTAAAAAATTTAGAAATTGTAACATAAGAAGGTTTAGAATAATGAATGAAACAAAAAGTTATATTTGTGATGCTCCAAAACGTCTTGATATTTTTTTAGCATCAAAGATAGATCAAAGTCGTTCACAAATAGCTCAATTAATAAAAAAAAAATTTGTATACGTGGATGAAAAGCTTATCTCTCGTGCAGGTGTTAGACTTAAAATAAATCAAAATGTAAGAGTAGAATTTCCTCAAGCAGATCCTCAACCAGCATTAGATATAGATTTTGATGTTGAGATTTTATATGAAGATGATTATGTATTAGTTATAAATAAACCAAGTGGGATTACTGTTCATCCAGCTCCAAGCGTAAAAGAAGCGACATTAGTTGATTGGTTAAAGCATAAAAATATCAGGCTTTCTACAATAAGTGGAGAGGAGCGTCATGGAATAGTTCACAGACTTGATAAAGGAACTAGTGGAACTATGATAATTGCAAAAAATAATGAATCTCATGAATTTTTATCTACTCAATTACAAGATAGAAGTATGGGACGTTACTATCTAGCAGTTATAAATCCACCAATAAAGGATGATATTACTACAATAGATAAACATATTGATAGAAATCCAAAAAACAGACTTAAAATGGCTTGTATCAACAATAAAGGAAAAAATGCAAAAACAATGTTTAAATCACTTGCTCTTAGTAGTGATGAAAATACTCAATTTATTGCATGTAAACTATTTACTGGACGAACACATCAAATACGTGTTCATTTAGAAACAATAAATCGTCATATAATTGGTGATCACATATATGCTTTAAGCCCAAAACAAGAGAAATCGGAACGTATTTTGCTTCATGCATATATGATATACTTTATTCATCCTGTGAGTAAAGAAAAACTCTCATTTACTGCACCTTTTGATGTATATATGAGTAAATATATAGATAAAAAATTTAATTTGGAGAAAATAAATGAAGTTATGGACACAGATAACATTATTAGTAGTTTCGTTACTGATTCTTAGCGGTTGTGTTGCAAAAGTAACACCCAAACAAGAAGCAATTATTGATGATACTTTGCCTATTATTAAACTAACAAAAAATGGAACTATAGCTGATATGAATGCTATAGCACTGGAGTGGGGTTCTTTTGATGACCAAAGAGTAAAAGGTATTTATATTTATAGAGTTGCATTAAGTGAGAAAACTAAACCAAAAGATGAGTATTACGATACTGTAGATAACCGTTTTGCAACTCATTATCTTGATAATGATGTTACACCTAGTTCAAAATATAACTATTATTTTAAAACATTTAGTGATGAAGCTGAATCTAGAAGAAGTACTATAACTACTATAGAATCATTACCACTTATGGGCTCAACCACTTGGATACATAGCATATCAAATATGCCAAGAAGTGCAAAAATCATTTGGAGACCACATACAAATCAGAAGGTTGAGAAGTATAGTGTTCAAAGAAGAACTTTAGAATCCAAAGATTGGATAAATGTGGCAATTGTAAAGGGAAGGTTAAATGTTGAGTATATAGATAAAAATCTTAAAGATGAGTTTACTTACATATATCGTGTTCGATCAGTAACTTTTGATGGTTTAACATCAAATCCATCTCAAGAAGTAAATATTATAACTAAAGCTTTACCAAATGAGTTAATCAATATTCAAGCTACAACTGATTTAGCGAAGAAAATTGAAATAACATGGGAAAAAGCTAGTATACAAGACTTTTCTCACTTTAACATATACAGATCATCTGGTGTTGCAGGAACTTATAAATTAATCGCAAAAAGAAGTAAGAATTTTTATCTTGATACAATTAAAAAAGATGCTAAGCAGTATTTTTATAGAGTTAGTACAGTTGATAAAGATGGACTAGAAAGTATACATAATAACTACTCTATACAAGGAACAACTATTGTTAAACCAAAAACACCATCAGTGGTTGAAGCTAGATTAGTTGATGGAATTATAAAAATATCTTGGCATAATTCAGATGCTAGAGTTGTAAGTTATATTATTCAAAAAAAGTCTAAGAAAAATTTTTTTGAAAGTACAATAGAAGATTTTCATAATATAACAGGTACAGAGTTTATTGATACTGAAATTAAAGCTGATACAGCGTATTATTATAAAATATATGGTGTAGATAAAAGTGGTGTTATGTCAAATCCTAGTATTGAAGTTGAGATAAAAACATTAAAAGAGTTACCAGCTCAGACATATAAAAATATTAAAACAAGTACACCAAAAGTAAAAAATGCACCTATAGAAGATATAGGGTATAAAGAAGATGTTATTACACCAGTACTTGATTTTTAAAAAATTGGGAAATTAATGCCGCATTTACATATAGCTAAGTTTAAAAATATTGAATTTCCATCGCAAGAAGATGGAGTTTCATTTAACTTTTTTGCAGATAATATAAATACTAAGGAAGAAAAGTTAATTTCAGTAACTTTTGAGGATGATAATTTTTTTCTTCTTTTAAAAAAAGAAAAAGAAAAAAGTCTTTTAAAAACAGATAAATTAACCAGACCTGCATCTATTTATAATGTGCATAAAGCATTACTAGCTTATGCAAAAAAAGCAAAACTTGATATCATAGATTCAAATGTTGTGCAAAATAAAAAAAATATCCACCTTCAAGAGGTTACAGCCTTAAAAAATATAGAGTATTTTGCTTCAGGTTTTTCTACTGATAAAGAAATTAGAGTAGAGGTTGGTTTCGGTTCAGGTAGACATCTTTTACATCAAGCAGCTCAAAATCCAGATATTTTATTTATTGGCATAGAAATACATAGACCTTCCATTGAGCAAGTTTTAAAACAAATAACAATTCAAAATCTTGATAATTTATATGTTCTTGATTATGATGCAAGACTTTTTATGGAGCTTATTCCATCAAATATAATAGGAAATATTTATGTTCATTTTCCAGTTCCATGGGATAAAAAACCACATCGTAGAGTTATATCTACTTCATTTATACAAGAGGCCAAAAGAGTTTTAAAAATTGATGGACAGTTAGAACTTAGAACAGATAGTGAAAATTATTATGCTTACTCATATGAAACTTTTATATCTTTTAATAAAACTACTATTAATATCAATAAAAATAAAGACATAGAAATAAGTTCTAAATATGAAGATAGATGGAAAAAAATGGAAAAAAATATTTATGATATCACTATGATAAATGAAGAAAATTCAAAAGAGTTATTTTTGTCTGGTGATTTTAATTTTTCAGAGATTAAGTTATCGTATGAAGATATTTTAGCATTACATAATAAAACTCAAAAATTTGATGGAGGATTTATCCATTTTGAAAGGGTTTACAAACTTGAAGATGGAGTTATGCTTCGCCTTTCTATGGGTAGTTTTGATAGACCAGAGCATTTATATATAATTGTAAAACAAGATAGTACAAATTACTTTCCATCACTTCCGCTAAAGTCAAAAAGTAATCTTTTAGCACATACATTTTTAAACAAGGTACTTCATGGATAAAGTTATAATAGTTAAAGATTTATCACTTTCATATTCTAATAGTGAAACAATTATTAATACAGTGAATTTTTCTGTAGATTCTGGAAGTTTTGTTTTTATCACAGGAGCTAGTGGAAGTGGAAAATCAACACTTTTAAAATCCTTTTTTGGTGCACTTAAACCTAAACAAGGAAGTCTTGTTGTTGGTGGAGTAGAATTAAATAATGTTTCACGCTCAAAATTAAACTTTTTAAGACGACATATTGGGGTTGTATTTCAAGATTATAAACTTGTTCAAGAGTGGAATATTGAAAAAAATATAATGCTCCCACTTCTTATCAATGGTTATATAAAAAGTGTTGCACAAAACCAAGTAGATAAACTTTTAAAACATGTAAGGTTAAATCATCAAGCTGGAAAATATCCACAAGAACTTAGTGGTGGAGAGCAGCAACGTGTTGCAATGGCTAGAGCACTTTCTCATAATCCTATTTTAATTTTAGCTGATGAGCCAACTGGTAATCTTGATGATTACTCTTCAGAGCTTATTTGGAAATTATTAGAGGGTGCAAATGAGCAGTTAAAAACTACAGTAATTGTTGTTACACATCATATTCCTGAAACGTTAAGTGTGAACTATAAGCATTATCATATAGAATATGGGAGCATAAATGAGGTCAATTAAAAATCATCTCTCACTTGTTATAGCATTACTAAGTATACTGTTTTCAATTCAGATTTTTTTTATAGTAGATAGAGCAATTGATGCATATAAAGATAATCTTACAAATAACTATTCAGTTATAGCAGTTAGTCAAAATAAACTAGATAATAATGTTCTCTTAAGTATAAACAAAAACATTTTAAGCATAGAAGAGCTTTCTCCAGATAGTGTAATAAAAAGATTAAATAGTGATATGCAAAAGAAAAACATTGAGTTACTAAAACTCTCACTTCCTAAATTTTATAAAATAAATCTCAACTCTTATCCTAGTCCTGAACAAGTGAATCAGCTCACATCAGATCTATTAAAAAACAGCTCAATAACAAAAGTAGAAAATTTTTCACAAAATCATAAAACCACATATAAGCTTCTACTTCTTTTTAAAAATGTTGTAATGATTTTTGCTCTAGTTGTTATAGTTGTGACATTATTACTTATATTTAAAGAGCTTAAAATTTGGCAGTATAAACATAATGAAAGAATGAATATTATGGGGCTTTTTGGAGCAGCTCTTTGGCTTCGTTCAGCTGTTCTTTTTAGACTGGCAGTAGTAGATGCATTAATTGCTAGTTTTTTAGCATTAGGAATATTTTTATATTTTTCATCATCACCCTGGGTATTAGAGCAACTAAATACTATCGGAATAAATATAGTGATTTTTGATCCAATTAATGATTTTGCAATTATTTTAGGAATTGCTTTAGCAATTTCCATATTTTTAGCATCTATGATAGTTATAGGACATAAAGAGGAAGTATGATTCGTTTATTTATAACTTTAATTTTTATTGCTTTGTCTTTAGGAGCATCAAGTGGTACAGAATCTAAGATAAAAAAAACAAGCTCAAATATAAGTGCATACTCTAAAAATCAAGAAAAAATAAATAAAAAAATGTCTCAAAATGCAAAAGCGATTTTAAGACAAAATAAAACAATTTTAAAACAACAGAGATATTTAAAAAAATTAAAAAAAGAGCTTTTAGCAAAAGAAAAAAATCATAAAGAAAATAAATATTTGTTAAAAGAGTTGAAAAATTCTCAATCAATTTTAAAAGAAGATGGAGATTCTTTAGAGGAGGAACTTGTCTTTACTATTGCACAAAGTGTTTCTTTATCAATTATTTTGGAAGAAGAATATAGTGCAAATGAAGAATCTCTTATAGAGTTTGAGGTTCTTAAACTTATGCTTAAAAATGCAAAAATAAAAATTAAAAAACTAAATGGAAGATTTTATAGTAACTCTCAAAATATCAAATTACTTAAAAAGAAAACCAATAAATTAAAAAAAGCAATTAAAAATATAGACCTAAAAAGAAAAGATTTAATATCTAAACAGATAAAAAATCAAAAAGATTTAAAGAAATTAAAAATTGCAAAAGCATCATATAAAAAAGAATTGAAAAGAGTTTTAAATAAACAAGATAGTTTGAAAAAAACTTTAGCTAAATTAAATATTATAAAAATTGATGAAGCTAAAAAAGCACAAGAAAAAGCTGATAGAGTTAAAGCATTTAACTCTAAAGTTATACTTGCAGATAAAACTCTGCCAAAAGTTAAAAAACATGGTAGTAGTTATAAAAAATCTAAAACTAAAAAATATAGGGGTAAAAAAACTATTGCTCCGTTTAGTCCTTACACAATTACTAAAAAATACGGAACATATACAGACCCCATATACGGTATAAAAGTTTTTAATGAATCAATATCTCTAAAGCCAAGTAAAAAAAATACTAAAGTTAAAACTGTATTTAATGGTAAAGTTATATATGCTGCAGAGTCAGCAGTTTTGGATAAAATAGTGATAATAGAACATAGCAATGGACTTCATACTATTTATGCAAATCTGTCACAAATTTCACCAAATATTAAAAAAGGTAAAAAGATAAAAAAAGGGTATGCGATAGGTCGCGTAAATGATGAATTGATTTTTGAAGTAACTCAAAAATCATATCATATAAATCCAATAAGACTTTTTCAGTAATTTATTATATTTCTTATATAATTATTTTGATATAATTTTAAAAAATTTAGGTAAAGAAAAATATGAACTTTATTCAAACTCGTGGATATGATAAAAGCAAACCTCAAAGTGTTACATTTGCAAAGGCTATATTAAGCCCAATAGCCTCTTTTGGGGGTCTTTATGTACCAGAAGTATTACCAAATTTGGGTAGTGAATTTTTAAACAAACATCTAAACTCTTCATACAAAGATTTAGCAAAAGATATGTTAAATTGTTTTGAGATAGATATTGATAGTGATGTAATTGATGAAGCACTAGCACTTTATGATAATTTTGATGATTCTTTAAATCCAGTTCCTGTTGTAAAAGTAAAAGAAAATCTTTATGTAAGTGAGCTTTACCATGGGCCAACTCGTGCATTTAAAGATATGGCACTTCAACCTTTTGGTGTTGTACTATCTTCAATTGCTAAAAAGAGAAATGAAAATTATTTAATACTTGCTGCAACAAGCGGGGATACTGGTCCAGCTGCATTAGAGACTTTTAAAAATCGTGCAAATATTCAAGTAGTTTGTCTATATCCAAATGGTGGAACCTCTGATGTTCAAAGACTGCAAATGGTTACTGAAGATGCTGATAATTTAAAAGTTATTGGAATCAATGGAGTTTTTGATGATGCACAAAATGCACTTAAGAAACTTTTAGCTTCAGAGAATTTTAAATCAGCTTTAAAAGAAAAGCATATTTCACTTTCAGCTGCAAACTCTGTAAACTTTGGAAGAATTATTTTTCAAATTATTTATCATATTCATAGCTACTTAGAATTAGTTCGTCAAAATGCTATAGAGATGGGAGAAAAGGTTTATTTAAATGTTCCAAGTGGAAATTTTGGTAATGCTCTTGGTGGATATTATGCTTGGAAAATGGGGCTGCCAGTTGAAAAAATTATTATCTCTTCAAATGAGAATAATGTTTTAACAAAGCTTATTAAAACAGGAAAATATGATTTAAGAGGTTTAAGTGTAGTAGGTACTACATCTCCAGCTATGGATATTTTAAGATCATCAAATGTTGAGAGAATTTTGTATGATATGTTTGGTGATGAGAGAACAAAAGAGTTAATGTATAATTTAGAAACAAATAACTTTTATGAATTAAATGATGATGAACTTAAAGAGCTTCAGCATAGTTTTGATGCAGATTTTTGTAATGGAGAAGAAGGCAAAAAATATATAAAAGACACATTTACAAATTATGGTTATTTAATGGATCCACATACTGCAACATGTTTTAAAGCGTATGAAACATGCTCAAATCCTGATATCAAAACCATTGCTTACTCAACTGCTGAGTGGACAAAGTTTTCACCAGTGATAGCAAATGCTCTTACGGGTGAAATTGGTACTTACGATATTGAGGCACTTGAGTCAATATCAAAAGTTGCTTCACTAGAGATACCAGTAATGGTAAAAGAACTTTTTAATAAAAAAATAGTTCAAAACACAATTATAGAAAAAGAAAATATTCAAGAAGAAATACTTAAGTTTATATAAACAATCAAAAAAGGGTGTAAAATGGGACTAAGCAATAAAAAATTACCAAAAATAGGGTTTTTATATCTTGATTATGTATTGAGATTTTTTGACTACTCAAACTTTAAAGGTTGGCCAAATAAAATTGAAACAGTAACTTATCGTTGGAAAAATGATAAATTTAGGTTCATTAAAGAAGTGAAAAGAAAAAAAATCGATGTTCTTATAGGAAATATTCCAGCAACTGCGTATGAAATATTTAGAGAGATTGCAAGAGAACTTCCAAATGTAAGATTTATACCATCTATGGATACTCAGTTTTCAAACAAATCAAAAGAAAATGTTACAAGGTTTGCTTGGAAATATGACTTACCAATTCCAAAAACATACATCTATTATAATCATAAAAATTCTAATAAATTTTTAAAAAAATGTAAATATCCAAAGATAATCAAAAAATCTTATGGACCATCAAATTATGGTGGATATTTTGTTCATAAAGTTGATAATTACAAAGAAGCTAGAGCACTTTATAATGATAAAAAATATCATCCTCAATACTTTCAAGATTTTGTTCCTATGGAAGCAGATATCCGTGTTATGTTAATCGGTCATAAACCAGTTTGTGCATTTTGGAGAAGAGCTCCAGAGGGTGCATGGCTTACAAATACTTCTCAAGGTGGAAGTATGGATTATACTAATGTCCCTAAAAATGTTCTTGATCTAGCTGTACGTGTATCAAAAGCTGCAAAAGCTGAGTACTGGGCAGTTGATGTTGCTTATGCAAAAGATGGAAAAGCCAGAATACTAGAATGTGCTACGGCATTTGCAGCATTTCCGTATATTAGAGATTGGATAGGTCAGTATATAATGTGGAGTTTAAGTGAAGGCAGGTTTAAAAAACCACATATTCCAATGTTTAACTGGGAAGAGCTTAGTAAAATGGATAGTTCAATCCTTAAAACTCTAAGACATATCACTTTTGGAAAATTTACACCTAGCTACGATGGAGATCATTTTGCTAAAAAGAAAAAAGTTTATGGAAAAGAAGAAGTATATCTTCATGAATTGGATGATGTGTATAAAATGTATGATATAAAATCTAGAGATACAGAAGAGTGGCCAAGTGAAAAATGGAATTATCAATATAATTTAGCACTTAAAAAATCAAAATCATTAAAAATAAAATGTCCATCTGCTAAAGAATCTCCAAATCCAACAGGTGATGAATCTGAAGAATCTATTGCAGAGGCTGCTAAATATAGTACAAAAGAGATAAGTGAATTTTTAATAACTGTTAATGGTGTAGGTAAGAAAAAAGTTAAAAAAATAATGAACCACTTTGAAAATGTAGAAAAATTAGTTGGTACACTAGAGCAAAATAGTATGCTAATTAGTGAAGTAAAAGGTGTTTGTGAAAAACTTGCTAAAAAAGTAGGAAAAGCTTGGAAAAAATATAAAAAGAACTAAAAGTTATAACTCTGTAGCTCTTTTATATGCCTTCTCAATTGCATCTATACATGATGCTCTAACATTTCCATCTTCTAATGCTCCATAACCTGCGGCAGTTGTTCCACCAGGGCTCATTACACCATCTTTTAAAAGTGCAGGGTGTATGTCTTGAATCAACTCCCCAAAACCAGCGAAAAGACCACGCATAGTCTTCATTGCATCATCTCTTTTCATTCCTTGTTTTACAGCTCCATCGGTTAAAGCTTCTGCAATAAGTGTAAGATAAGCAGGTCCACTTCCAGCAAGAGCAGTGGCAATATCTAGTTCTTTTTCACTTGATAACCAAAGAGTCTCCCCTATAGAGCCTAAAAGCTCTTCCGCCTCACTTTTAAACTCTTCATCACCAGTTAAAGCAGTCATTGAACGACCAACTTGTGCGGCAAGATTTGGCATAGTTCTTACAACAGCATTTGGATTTAGATTTTGTTTTAGTTTTGCAACTGTTGTTCCAGCTAAAACAGAATAGATAACTCTAGCTTTCCCTTTTAACCTTGTTGCAATTTCTTCAACATTTGCAGGTTTAACACAAAAGATAATTGTTTTACCATCACAGTTAAAACCATCCATAAGATGTTTTTGTATTTTAACCCCAAGTTCCTTTTCAAACTTATCTACTTTTTCTAAATTTCTACCAACAACTTCAATAGCATAGTTTTGTTTTAACCCCTTAGAAATACTAAGTGCCATATTTCCATTTCCGATAAAAGTGATAGTTTTCATTTAAAGTACCTTAATTTTTTTGTATAAGTATAACATTTTATTTATAGATGAGATGTGGAATAAAATATATAACTATAACTATAGAATATCAACTCTACTTAAACCCCAATAATTCCATACCAAATTAGACAACAAGCTTGATTGCTCTATAATTAGGTACTTCAAAGCGAAAAAGTCACACTCAAAGACTTCACCCAACGGGTGTAACTTTTTCCAAAACAAGAGA
>JAKISR010000053.1 GCA_021648465.1 Sulfurimonas sp.
TACTAAGGATGGAGTCAAAAATATGTAAAGTATGATTTTATAGCCTAATTTGGTGCTTCTGGATTCAAAAAAAGATGAGTTTCTTATAAGTTTAGAGGTGTCGGCAAAGTTATGGAATTATTTGGGAAATATATTGTATTAAGCCTATATTTGATAATATCCATGTAATTAAATTTCTCTAATTAAAGTTCATATAATGATACAAAAAATTAAAAAATACTCTACTACAAATACCTTGGTAATATTAGGAATTATTTTAGGTATTGCCTTTGGAAGTTTTCTACCAGAAATTGCACTTAAACAACAAGTTATTGGACAAGTTTTTATTAGTTTTTTAAAAATGTTAGTTGTGCCTTTAGTATTTTCTAGTATATATATTGCAATTATGGGTCTTGGTAGTTTAAATGATTTAAAAATTATAGGTTTTAGAACCATTGCTCTTTATCTTTTAACCACTGCATTAGCCGTCTTATTGGCCATTATTGTAATGAATATAGCTCCTATTGGAGAACCAACACCTCTTGATGGCTTGGAGTATGCAAAAGCATCCCAGATAGCTCCTTTTTCATTTCAAACTATGATATTAAGCTTTATCCCTACAAATATTTTCAACTCTCTAGCAGAAGGGTCAATGATGCAAATTATAGTCTTCTCAATTTTATTTGCTATAGCATCAATGCATATACACGCAGATAGACAAGCTTTGATGTTAGATTTTTTTACAGGTGTTACAAATGCGATGCTTATAATGGCTGAGTGGATTATAAAACTTACACCTATTGGTGTTTTTAGTCTTATATCTTATGTTATTGCTGATCAAGGTGTTGGAGTTATTCTGGAACTATGGAAATATGTTTTAATGGTTTTAGTGGTTTTAGTTATTCATGCTCTTATAACTCTTCCAGCAGTTTTAGCACTATTTGGTCGTGTAAATCCTTTTAAATACTTAGCAACTATCCGTGAAGCGCCTATCATGGCTTTTTCAACTGCTTCAAGTGCCGCAACTCTTCCAGTTTCTATGCGTATTGTTGAAACTAAGGGTGGTGTTAGTAAAAAACATGCATCTTTTGTGCTGCCTCTTGGTGCTACAGTATCCATGGATGGAACAGCGGCATACCTTACAATTGCTGTTTTATATATTTCTCACTTAGCTGGTGTAGAGTTAAACTTTATGGATCAAGTTTTACTTGGAGTTACTGTTGTTGCACTTAGTGTTGGTGTCGCAGCATTACCAAGTGCTTCTTTGGTTATGATGGTAGTTATTTTAAATCAGATTGGTCTTCCAGTAGAGTATATTGCTCTTATTGTTGCTGTAGATAGAATACTTGATATGGCAAGAACATCATTAAATGTTACTTCCGATTTAGTAGTTGTAAAAATTATTGACCAACTACAAAGATTTAAAAATCAAAAAAGTGTATAATTTCTTAAAAAAATATTATTAGGAATAAAAATGTTTAAATATATATTAGTTGGATTATTTATGTTATTAAATCTACAAGCAGATACAAATAATGCTTTAGAAGCTTTTAAAAATAAAGAATACTCAAAAGCTTTTAAACTTTATGAGAAAAATGCAAAAGATGGAAATGCAAAAGCACAGAGCGCACTTAGCTATCTATACTCAAACGGTTTAGGTACCAATAAAGATTCAAAAAAAGCGATTTATTGGCTGCAAAAAGCTGCTGATAATGACAACAGTACATCACAATATGATTTGGGGATGATGTATCTAAATGGAAGTAGTGTTTCTAAAGACTCAACAAAAGCTTTTGATTTATTAACTAAATCATCTAAAGCAAATAACCCTAATGCTCAATTTAATTTAGCACTAATGCATTATAACGGGGATGCTACAGATATAAATGTTACTAAAACAGCTGAATTATTAGAGAGTGCTGCTAAACAAGGGCATGAAGGTGCCATTCAAAATATTGGTCGTATTTATATGCAACTTTTAAAGTTTAAAGAAGCTGCTATTTGGCTTGAAAAAAATGCTTTAAATGGTGATGAAAGTGTATATTATTTATTAGCAGAGATATATTGTGAGCTTGATAAATTTCCAAAAGCTAAAAAATGGGCACAAAAATCTATAGATATCGGAAATAAAGATGCTAAAGAGCTTTATAAAAAGTACAATTTAGCTAATTTTTAATATAAGCTCGATTAAGCAGGTATTATTTTATATCCTGCTCCATATATATTATGAATAACATCATTTGGTATCTTTATTCGTAATCTTTTCATTAAAGATGTTATAGAATTTGATGAAAACTTTTTTTTCTCCTTACCTTGCACAAGGTATTCAAAAATATCTTGTGCACTAAAACTATGATTTGGCTTTGAAAACAATAATCTAAGGAGTAAATTTTCTTTATTTCCTAGCTCTATCTCTTGTTTATTGTTCCATAAGGTACTTGTATTAATATTCCAATAAATATTGTCATTAATATAGATTCTTTTTTCAATATTTCTAATCAAATCTGCTGTTTTAAAAAGTACATTTTTAAATTCATCATTTTTTATTGGCTTTATTAAATATGTTTCTAAGTGAAGCTTAACTGCATGAAGAAGCTTATCTTGTTCTGAATGAGCACTCATTATAATTATCTTTGTTTTATTATCTTTTTCTCTGATTTTTGAAACTAAACTAAGTCCATCTAAATTAGGCATATTAATATCTGTTAAAATAATACTTGGGCTTTTCTGCTTATATATTTCATAAGCTTGTATTCCACATGATGCTTTATAAACTTTAACAAAAAATATCTCTATATATTCGCTGATAGATTCTAATAATTCTAGCTCATCTTCTACTATTAAAATTGATATATCTTTTATTTTCTCAGGTATCATTCTTCATCTTTATTATAAATTTAGCTCCATTATTACTATTCTTTACACTTAGTGTACCATTCATGTTGTCTTCTATAATCATTCTTGCTATATGTAAGCCAAGTCCTGTTCCCATTGATTTATGTTTAGTTGTAAAATATGGATCAAAAATTTTACTTAAATTTTCCTCTTTTATGCCCCCACAATCATCAAGAATACTAAGAATTGTGTATTTTTTATCTTTTCTTAAACAAATTGTAACATTTATCTTTGTTATATTATTAATAAGCAAGTCATTTATATTTGATAATATAGAGACAATTACTTGAATAAATTCATTTATAAGACCATAATGTTTTTCTTTCTTATCTACTAAAATATTTATTTTAATATTTTTACTATCTGTAGATATATTTGTTAGATTAATTGCCTTTTGTATCGCATCATAAATACTGAAGTAAAATTTTCCTTTATTTGGTTTGTAATAATTCATAAAATCTTCAATTGTATCTGACATATAAATTATACGTTTTTCCATTTTTTCTAGCTTATCACTAATCTCTTTTTTATTAAGCATATCGACACTATTTTTTTCCTTCATTATACCTATCGTACTATTTAAAATTGCTAAAGGTTGTCGCCATTGATGTGCAATATTTTCAATCATCTCGCCAATTTCAGCTCTTTTAGATTGCTCAAAAAGTTGTAAATTACGCTCTTTTAAAGCTTGTTTTTTATTTTGAAGCTCTTGTATTATATCTATTAACTCTTGATTATATTTTTTCTCTATATAAAGCCCACAATCAAGGTTTTTCATATCTTTAATTAAATTTGAAATATACTTTTTCTCAATTATAGACCCATGTTGTGGAGCAATTAATTTTATATCTAATTTTTCAATTTTATCTAATGCATAATTGAAAATATCCTTACTAGGCATGTATTCTTGATGAAATTGTTTTGCTTTATCAAAATATGTCTCATCTGCATAAAATTCCCATGATTCCTCAATTCCACCAAAAATATCACCGGAAAAAAGAACCTTTGTTTTTGGTTCATAACTTACAAAAGCACCTGGTGAATGGCAATATGGTGTGGTATAAAAATCTAGTTTAAAGCCACTAGATGTAATCAATTGATTATTATGTTTATCAATCTCATAATAACTAGAAGTTACTAAATAGTGTTTTATTAAAACTGACATTCTGGAGTGTGTGACAATTGATAAATCTTTTCTATCAATTAATTTTTCTATCTCTGGAACAGCCGCTGCTAAATCAGGATCTTGATGATGAAGTATTATATATTTTATTGATTTAATATCAACAATAGTTTTAACTTTTCTAATTGTTTCATTAAACTCAAGCATTGAGCCTGGATCTATTAAAATCGATTCATCGCCATTTTTAATTAAATAAGGATGACACTGAAACGAGTCATTTTTGAGATGCATTCCTACCCAGTAGATGCTTGGTGCAATCTCTATAGCAGCAGAAGTGTTATAATCTTTAGGCATTTTCCTCAAACCATTTTAGCTGATCTCTAAGTAGAACAACTTTTCCAACTACAATTAGAGCAGGGGTTGGCACATCTTTAGCTTTTTTAACAATATCAGACAAAGTTCCTACAATAACTTTTTGATCTTTAGTAGTTCCTTTTGAAATAACTGCTACTGGATAATTACTTGCTTTACCCATCTCCATAAGCTTTTTACTTATCTTTGGAAGATTATGAAGACCCATTAAAAATACGATAGTATCATCTGTTTTAAATGTTTCCCATGGAATTTGAGATTCTTTTTTATGTGGTGATTCATGTCCGGTTACAACTCTAAAACTAACTGCTACCCCACGATGAGTTACTGGTATACCTGCATATGCTGGAGCACTAATAGCTGATGTAATCCCAGGAATTACATCAAATTTAATATCTCTATCAAGAAGATATATAGCTTCTTCCCCTCCTCGACCAAATACAAATGGATCGCCACCTTTAAGACGAACTACATTTTCATACTTTAATGCATTTTGATATATTATTTCATTTATATCATCTTGAGGAACTATGTGTTTGCCATCTTCTTTACCAACATAAACAAATTTACAACCATTTTTTGCTTCTTTTAAAATATCTGGATTCGCAAGGCGATCATAAATAATTACATCTGCTTCTTTTATCACTTTAAGTGCTTTAAGGGTTAATAATTCAATATCCCCTGGACCTGCTCCTGTTAAATAAACTTTACCCATTATTTTTTTTCTTCGTAAATAAATATACCTGAGGGTTTTTGAATATTAAATATTTCGCGAGACAAATACCACTCTTTTGTATTTATAACTGAAACTTTGTTGGTGTCGTTTACTGATATATAAAGATTTGGTTTAATATTTGACCATCTAACATGTAAAACTTTTCCATCAAACTCAAATCTTTTGATAATCTTTAATGTCTTTGTGTCTATAATTTGAACTATTGGGAATTTATCGCCAGAAAATGTTACAGCCATATATTTTTGATCAGGAGATAAAGCAGTAAAAACTGGTAAACCTTCCATTTCAATATTTTTAACAAATTTAAAATCAGATGTATAAACTAAAACTTTATTATTTCCAACTGCTGGAATAAATACATAGCCATCACTTATGCTCCAAAACCCAAAATGTGGGACTTTAAGCACAGGCTTTCTGTCTTCAAGTAAAATATCAATTTTTGAGTATTTCATAGTATCTAAATCCACAACACCATAGAAATTACTTTTAAAAAAACCTGTTATAAAATTATTATTTTTAATCATTGCATCAAAAGGCATTACCCCAACATCTTCAAATTCTTTATAAATTTCAAAGTTTGGTTTTCCTTTTCCAGCATTCTTATCTTTTAATACTGTTATTTTATCGTTATCCATTTGAGAAAATACCAAATAATTTTTGTAAGCCTTAATCCCAACATTTTTAGAGCCTGTTTCAAATGATTGTAAAAGATTTAAATCTCTATCCAAAATATCTACACTTTTTTTAGCATAATTTGCTACTGCTAGAAAATTTTTGGTTACAGTAAAACCTATCGCACTATCACTTGTTTTAACCTCTTTAATGATTTTTTCACTTGATGGGTCAAATTTTATAACATAACCATCACGACTAATAACATAACCATCTTTTTCGTAAAATTTTACAACGCCATGATTCATATTTCGCATGCCTTTTATATGACTTCTAGTCATGCCTTTTTCAATCACTGCAAGTGAACTGCTTTCTCTCTCAACAACAAATATTTTTTCATTTGTATTTAACATTGCAAAAATTGGATTTACACCTTTTGCATTAACTGCTGTGTATAACGATGCTATTGTACAAACGCCTACTAGTATTTTTTTAATTATCATTAATGTTTCCTTTTTTCTTCTTCTGTTAAATAACATGATGGATCTTCACTCCACAAATTACCGCTAATAGCATAGGCACGCGCACGTGACCCACCATTACAGATATCTAATTGTTCACAATCTGCACAGATTCCACCAATTTGTTTTCTTGGATGAATTCTTAACTTATCTAAAAGTTCTCCACCTTTCCAAATATCACTAAAATTTTGATTTATTATATTTCCAACCATTAATGGAAAAAATGGATCTGGTCTTACATCACCTTCACTATTTATATTTAATAGTTTGCGTCCAGCGCTATTACCGCCCCACTTAACAAGTCTCTCTCTCATAGTATTTCTTAACTCTGGATATCTTTTTGCAAATTCATCTAAAAATAAAATTGAATCCATCTCCATATTTCCGGTTACTATTTCGATATCTTTACCTGTCTCATAATACTCAAATGCTTTTTTAAGAATAAATTCTACAGATGTTCTTCTTTGCTCTTTAGTTAAGTCCATTTTTAAATTATCTAAACCACGTCCAGAATAAACAAGATGTGATATATATATTTTTGGAATATTTTCTTTTTCAGCTAAATCAAAAATATATTCTAATGAATTTATAGTTTCTTTTGTAATTGTAAAACGGATGCCAACTTTTGCACCTGTCGCACTTGAAAGCTGTACAGCCTTAAGCGTCTCTTTAAAAGCACCTTTTAAACCACGAAAATAATCATGTGTTGGTTCATCTCCATCTATACTTATTCCAATATAATTAAATGTATCTACTATGCGTTGCACGTTGTTTTTTGTAAAATATAGCCCGTTACTGGAAAGATAAGTAATAATTCCGTTTTCCTTACAAAAATCAGCTATTTCAAAAAGATCTTTTCTTGTAAGAGGCTCTCCCCCAGAGAATATAATAAACTTAATCCCATTTTCCTTCATCTCTAAAATGGTTTTTTTGATTTGTGGTGTAGTAAGAGTGTCAATTTCATCTAAGGTTGACTTTGAATAGCAATGGAGGCATGAAAGATTACATCTGTTTGTAAAATTCCATATAGCAATAGACCCATTAAGTATTCTTTCTGGTTTTTTCTCTACCACTGATGATATTAGATTAGATAATCTAAACATTATTTGCCTTTATACGATAAAACATAATTAGAAATAGCATCTAGCTCTTTAGCATTTAGTTTTAACTTTGTCATTACTGTTCTTTTATATCCAAAACTTTCATACATCGAATCAGGTGTTATAATGTAAGCTTGTATCTCTTTATACGTACGCTTAGAAGCAATTTCATTAAACGGTGGTCCAAAGGCTACGGCAGTTTGATGATGACAGCCCCAACAATAAGTTTCAAAAACTTTTTTTCCGTCCATATTATCTGCTAACAATGCAGAAACAATTCCTAAGATAATTAATACTATTTTTTTCATTTCATTTTCTTTTATTTATATATAATTTAATCATTTGTGCTTGAATTATAGCGTATAAAAACAACAGGATTATTAACTAAAATCAAGATTTTATAATTATATTTTTTATTTTATAAAAAATTAATATTTGAGAGATGTAAGATTGTTTAATAAATTTAGGGAATATTTTTATGGATAATAAATTTCTCTCTCAAAAGAGAGAGAAAGTGCAGTTACACTCTTTAAGAGTGTAGATATCAAGATATCAGATGCACCAAACAACAGAAGCTTACGCTCCTGGTATAGTTTGTCTATGCTCTATAGAGTAAGTAAAAGTAGGAGTTGTTAAACCAGTGATATATTTAACAAATTTACCTGTTTTAGCTTCATAAATACCGATACGACCAGCATTCCACTCAGAAATCATAGTCCAATAACCGTGATTTGCAGGCTCTGCATGTAAAATTCTAGGAACAATAACTTTACCATTTTTATCTTTAACAGTAGGAACTTTCCACTTGTAAAGAACTTTTTTAGTTACAGGATTTGTAACAGTACCTTGAGTTGTACCAACTTTGATAATTCTATCAACTTCTAAATGTTCTTTGTGAATTAAGTGAATTTCATTCCATACATCTGGTCCACCTAAAACATTATCAGCCCATAAGAATGGAGTATGCTCTGATGTACCTATGAATAGTCCACCACCACTAACTGGGATTTGACGAATAACATCAAAGTTATCGTCCCAAATAGTTACTTGACCAACATTCATGTTAACTGTAGCACCTAATTGAGAGTCTAGCTTATTGCTATACCAAGAAGAACCTTGACCTGGGTGTGGCTTAGATCCAGGACCAGTATAGATTTTAGTAACTAAAGATTTAGTTTTAAAATCCACAACACCAACAACATCTGAACCTTGAGAAGCGATAAATAAGTATCTACCAATCTCTTTACCTTCATTTAAGAAACCATCATGAAGAATATCACCAATATTTGGAATATCACCAACAATTGGGTAACCAGGCTTAGAATAATCTATAATATAAACGCGACCACCATCTTTAAGTGCAAATGCGATATATGGACCATATGGCGTATCAAAGATACCTGCAACACGAGATGAACCAATGTCACCATTTGGCTTAATTACTGATGAAGTTGGGTAAACTTTTAATGGCTCAAGAGTCATTGCATCCAAAAGAATTGCTCCACCTGGTACATAGTTACCTGCCATTAAGAATTTTCCATCTGGAGATACTGCTAGACCACGAGAATCAGTACCAACTTGCACTTCTGCAATTTTTTGTTGACCTGGAGTATTAAGATCGAACATTGTTACTAAACCTGAACGAGAGATTGAGTAAGCATAACGAGGCTGACGTTTGTTAGTTACTGTTACGTGAACCGCAAAACCAGCTGGGTGTTTTGATAAAATTTTACCATTAGTACCATCAAGAAATGCAACACGCTCTGCATCTCTTTCTGTTACAAAACAGATATCAGTATTTTTCTTAACATCTGCAGCTTGCGGATATTTTTTGAAAAAAGCAGCTCTATCATTAAGAGTTTTCCAACCAGCTGTAACTGTTTCAAGAGTTAGTTGCTTCATTGCTTTACCTTTAAAATGTTGAATATAATCAACCATTTTATCAGCATCCTCTTTACTATATGATGGGAATGGAGGCATTGCAGTACCTGGTGCACCATTTATAATAATATCTGCTAGCACTTGAGAATTTTTATTTTTTGTAACTGCTGGTCTTAAATCTGAACCAACACCACCTTCAAGGTTAGGACCGTGACAACCCTGACATTCTCTCTCAAACGCTTTTTCAACATCCATACTAGATTTTCCAGCATATAGACCAGAACTTACTACTGCTAATGCAGCAACCGACATAACTAATTTATTTAATCTCATTTTATTTCTCCTTCTAAAATAGATAATAAGCAGGCCCGAAGGCCCGCGACTAGTTTATAATAACTTTAATTAGTTATTACTTAACCTTCTTCTTGCTCTAAACGAGCTTTTTCTTGTTTGTATATAAAGTACATTGGAAGTACTATTACAGTGTGAAGAAAGAGTGTTAGAGTCATAGGACCTTGATTTAACCAACCAAAAAAACTTGGTACTACATCTGTAAATGGTTCAAACATAACTGTCTCCTTATCTTTCGTGATGAGTAGCGCTACCGATACTCAACAAATCTTTAATTAAAATTATGAAACCTATGAATGTAACAACACCCATAATAAGTCTCCAATCCATACCTTGAGCGAACCAAATACCAGCTTGACCATCAAAGTAACCTGCCCAAGTAGCACCCATTTGTGCACGAGAAACAAGAACTTGAACGTATCCAGCAAGTGTAAGAGCTACAGTCATTCCAAGAACACCACCAAAAATCATACAGGTTGCCCAAATAGATTTTTTAGTTGCCTTCATTACTTTAATACCATTTTTATTCTGAACAGCAATATAGAACATACCAATTAAGATAGTTGCATAAGCTCCAAAGAATGCTAAGTGACCGTGTGCCGATGTAAACTGTGTACCATGTGTATAAAGATTAACCTGCGGGAATGTATGAAAGAATCCCCAAACACCAGCACCTAAAAAGTTACCAAATGCTTGTAATACAAACCATGTAAATGCTGGTTTATTTGTAACTACAGAAACTTCTTTACCTTGTGCTTCTTGTGCACCTTGTTGTTTACCCCAGTCATATAGTACGTGAATAAACATAGCAACAAGTGGTAATGGCTCTAGTGCACTAAATAATGCTCCGATTTCCCACCAATACTCAGGTGTACCAATCCAAAAATAGTGGTGACCGATACCTAAGATACCTGAACCAAATAGCATAGCTACTTCAATCCATAACCACATTTCAACAACTTTACGGTGTGCTCCAATCATATGGATAAGACCATAAGCAGCTATCGCACCAACGAAAACTTCCCAAGTAGCTTCAACCCATAAGTGAATTACCCACCACCACCAAAATTGATCAACAGAGATATTATCAGTATAACCCATACCTGCTAAATATATACCAGCAAATGCTAACATATCAGCCATTAATACAGTAACAATACCTGTACGCTTACCTTTCATTCCTGTTGCATAAAGGTTATAAATAAAACCAAGAACAACAACAACGATACCAATATCAGCCCAACGAGGAGCTTCGAGATATTCTCTACCTTCCATAATAAACCAGATAGTGGTTTGATCAGCTGGTCCAACTTGTACAAAAAGATATACAAGAACAACAACAACGATTGCTGCTACAAATACCCAGTAAAAAAGTTTACCAAGGCCTATCCCTACTGTTTCAATACCTGTTTCATCAGGTAACAACCAGTAAACTGAACCCATCATCGCAAATACCATCCATATGACAAGTGCATTAATGTGTACAGTTCTAGCAACTGAAAAGTCAAGTATTTCAAATAAGAAACCTGGCATAACATACTGAATTGCTGCCACTAAACCAAATAACAGTTGAGCACCAAAAAGTATTGCAGCAAAGGTAAAATACCATGTCGCTAATTTTTTTGATTCTGAAGTTAAATAATTATTTGCCATGTACAGCTCCTTTAATTTTTCCGAAGTTTCTTGGGAAACCATTTGTGTCAATTGTTGACATATGTTTCAAGAAAGCTACTAGACCCTTTGCTTCAGCAGCAGTAATACCAAGTTTTGGCATCATGCGAGCATGAGTTGGATATTGTGACGGATTGATTAAAAATTCAGCCATTGCTTCTTCTTTTGTACTTTTTCCTGTCATTGCTTGAAGTGGGCCTTCTGGTCCCCACATTGGATCTAACCATGATTTAGTTAAATCTGGTGCATAATATGCTCCATTACCAAGAAGTGTATGACAGTTCATACAGTTTTTTGCTTGAGAAGCTAATTTTCCTAAAGCAAGCATTTCCATTGCTTCTTCTTGACTCCAATCATCTCTTCCAAAAAATAACTCTTTCTCTTGAAATGACGAAGTTCCTTCTGCGTTAGCTCCACCGATTACTGGAATTTCATGACCACGTCTTTTGCTCATTTCATAAGTAATCTTATAATTAATAACTGTAGGTCCTGGAACCCTTTTAGTTACACCCTCTTTTATATCTGTGTCGTTTCCCATCATTATTTGTGGTATCGTATCAAACGTTAACCAAATAAGTAACATAGCTGCGAAACCTGTAATCCAACTTGCAGAACGCTGCCAGAAACGATTGTCACTCCATACGGATTTTTGTGCCACTTGTACCCTCCTAAAATTATGAGTTAATATATATAATTAATGTTCATTCTTTGCTTGAACATGTTGTTCATTTTCTTCATGAACATATTCTTCATTTTCTTCATGAATATATTCATTTTCTTCGTGAACACGTCGCAGCATGTAATAAACCGCATGTGGAATTAATAAAAGACTAAGACCAGCTACTACTAGAGTTTTCGCTGTAAAGTCATTTACATGCATTAAACTGCCCATTAGATACAAACAATAAGCTGTACATAACCAAGCTATATAAGCGAAAGGCATTATCCACGGTTTAAGCAACTCAGCTTTTACAGCTGTATATATACCAACATAGAATCCTCCAAATACTAAAACAAGCCCAGCAGATACAAATATTGTTAAAAAGTCATCAATATGAATATCTTGTAATATTAAAGCTTCTTCAACCATATTTATTTATCCCCTTTCAATTGTTAAACTCTTCAGAATCAAATGAATTTTAGTCCTATTTACATTAAAGGTAGTTGACATATATCAATTTTTTTACTTAATTTAAAATTTAAGGTTTGTTTTATAATTTCTGTAACTATATGAAACATAATGTTCTTCTATTGACACTATTATGACATTTTTAAACTGTTTTATAGATAGTTTGTTAGGGATGAAAGAGTGATTGTGAATGTAATTGTAGTAACTATGATTATCTGTCGCTCTTGCTTCTCTTGCAAGTTATACTTCTTTTTAAGATAGTCACCTAGTTTTAACCCTGGATAAATAGAAAAAATTAACATTGGAACAGCCATCACTAGTATAAGCATTATTTCTTGAGACATATTTAAACTCTTTGTAAACTTATTTAATAGTCATAATTGTAGCATTAAGTTAGTTAATCTTAGTTTAAAAAAATTTAAGCTTAATTATTTACATTGATTTAATTTAGAAATTATTTCTTTAGGAATGATATTACCTCTAATTGGTTCACAACTAAAAAGTTCATATTCATTTAAAAAAAACAATGTCGGATATGTAAATGTATAAAGCAACTCTATAGGATAACTATGTTTTTGATCTTTTATTACTAATACCCAAATAATTCCATAACTTTGCCGACACCTCTAAACTTATAAGAAACTCATCTTTTTTTGAATCCAGAAGCACCAAATTAGGCTATAAAATCATACTTTACATATTTTTGACTCCATCCTTAGTAA
>JAKISR010000054.1 GCA_021648465.1 Sulfurimonas sp.
ATATATTTAATATATGCTTCGCACTGTTCTTATGGATAACTTCTTTGTAAAAAAATTACTTCACATTTGCACTTTTTAAACTTACTCACGTACTTGATGTACGCTTCGCAACTTTAAAAAGTACAACGGCTTTTTTTTAAATACTTTTCATTTTAGATTTTACTTTGTATCTAAATATTTTTAAAATTAATTATAACTTCGGTTCCTTCTTTTTCTTTTGATTTAATATCAATCTTATACTTATACTCTTTTACAATAGCATCAACTACACTTAATCCTATTCCAAAACCACCAGCATAAGAGTTAGCTCTTGTAAACTTTACAAAAACACTATTTAATTTATCTTCTGCAATTCCTATCCCTTCATCTTTAATACTAAAAGAATTCTGTGATATTGTAATTATTATTTTTGTATTTGGAAATGAATATTTTATGGCATTACTAAATAAATTATTTATAAGCATTTTTGCTTTTGTTGGTGCTATATGTAGATTACATGTTGCTTTTTTAAAATTCACCTTTATATTTTTTTTATCTAAAAGTTCACTGAAGTATTTTATACTTTCTTCTATAATATTGCTAAAATTTATATTTTCTTTTGCTTCACTTTTAGTATCAAAACTTAAGAAACTTAATGATGAGTAGATATCATAAAGCTGTTTTGTGCTAATAGATATATTTTGTATTATATTTTCATCATATATTTTTTTACTTCTAGCTCTAGAAGTACTCATCATAAGAGCTGTAATAGGAGTATTTAATTCGTGAGTAGTATCTTTTATAAACTCTTCTATCTCTTGCATCTTATTTTTTATAGGGCGTAAAAAAATATATGATAATACAACAGCAATAATTATTATTATAATAGCTATTATAATAGCTATTATAATAACATCATTTTTTAATTTTTTAATTTTTTTTGTACATTCACTACTTTGTACAACAACATGTTCAATTTTCAAATGCCCAATTGTTGCTTGAGAAATTAAAGTAAATGTTTCATTTTTTTTATAATAGTTTTGTGAGAAGTCAACTTCTTGCATTGTGGAACCATATTTAATTGTATAATTATTATCATATAAAGCTACTGTAGAATTTTTAAAATCATTCAATACAAATTTTGTATTCATCATGTGTGATCTTATAATTTGAGCACTTACAATATTTACAATATTATTCATTTTGTAGTAGTTATTTTGCATCTCCATAGCTTTTTGTGATGAAAAAAACCAGTAGCTACTCATAACTAAAAATATAAATGATGACAAAAGATATAATGTTAAAAAAGAGTAAAATGATTTTTTTGTTATGTTATTCATATTTATAACCAATTCCTCTTATTGTTTGTATTTTATTTTTCCCAATCATCTCTCTTAATGTTCTTATATGTGAGCGAATTGTGGCATCGCTAGGTATGTTGTCAAAATCCCAAAGATTTTGTGTTAGCTCATCGTTTGTTATAACTCTTTGTTTATTATTGATAAAATATGAAAGAATATCACTGCTTTTTTGACTAAGTGAAAATATTTGTGAGGATGTATTTATCTGTTTTAAATGAGATGAAAAAGTGATATCTTGAGTTATAAAAATTTTAGTACTATTATCAATATTAAAAAGTTTTTTAGTATTTAATATACGAGCATCTAATTCTTCGAGCTCAAAAGGTTTTTTTATATAATCATGAGCACCTAAGCTAAAAGCTTTTTTAAGATAGGATGAATCTGTATATGCTGTTATTATAATAGTTGGTGTAGTATCATCGAAATCTCGTAATTCTGCTAAAAGTTCAAGGCCATTTTTGCCAGTAACATTTATATCAAATATAAAAAGATCATATTTATTTGATTCTAATTGTTTACATACTCCTTTGGAGTTAAAAGCATAATCAACACTCCAGGATTCCCTTAGATAATCCAATAAAATATCAGATAATACTGCATCATCTTCCATTAAAAGTATTTTCATTTTCATTTATCCTATTTTGTGTATTAGATATTTTAATGAATGTAAAAAGGTATAAAATATAATTATATATTAGTAAGTTTAGATTTTATCATTGTACTACACAATTTATACACACAAATAGTATATAATACCTAAATTATAAAGATAAGGAAAGAAAATGAAAATAACAAAAATATCAGCATTTATATTAGCTACTGTTTTATTTTTAGGCTTAAGTAGTTCTATAGTTAGTGCTGAGGGATTAAAAAGTTTAAATGTTGAGGATTCTAAAACTTGTTCCAGTAGTGATACACATAGTGATACACATAAAAAAACAAATTGTGAAACATGTGAAGATTGTGTAAAAAAATCTCCAGATAAAGCAATGAAGTGTGGTTCTTCAAAAACTCCAAACAAAGCAATGAAATGCGGTAGTGGAAAATGTAGTTCTTCAAAATCTCCAGATAAAGCAATGAAGTGTGGTGCTGGAAAATGTGGATGATAGTAAAAAACAAGCTAAAATTCTTTTAAGAATTTTAGCTTGTTTTCTTAAGTTTTTTTCTATTAATTTAGTGTAAAATGTTTTTCTTCTTCAAAATAATTAATAACAGCATCATTTAACTTTCATATTTTCATATTATATAATAGTTAATGCAAGCTTATTTAAATAAGAAATATTTTGGTATGCCATAACATAAATTGATACACAAAGGTTACACATTAGATGAGTACAATACATTACATAGAAAATTACTATTTTGTGGAATTATACTAAAGGAGATGATATGTGTATCCCCCATGGTGCAACTGTTGGAGTAAGTAATGGTTTTATCGAAAAAAAGAAACCAAAACATATAAAAAAAGTCTCTCAGGATCAGTTTGAAAGAGGTGACCCAAATTTTGTTGATGAAAGAATTATAAGTGAAGACAAAAAAGAAAAAAATCTTTTTTTGAATCTTTTTTAGTTAATTTAAAATTATGACAGTAATAAAATCTCGTAGAATTTTTCTAAAAAATAGTTTTCTTAGTTCGGTATTGCTCATTACATATAGTGGCGAGCTATTTGGTGCCATTACTCCAATAAATACTATTGCACAAGTGCATAAAGATCTTTTCCCAGATAATAAAATGGCTCCAAATCAAAATGATATTAATGCTTCTTATTATTTAAACTCTATATTAAATCATTCTCGTATAACCAATGACAGGAAAAGATTTATAAGAAATGGTGTAAAGTGGCTTAATGAAGAATCAACTTTAAAATATAGGAAAATGTATACGAAACTTTCATCGACTCAAAGACAAACTATTTTAAGAGATATTTCTAAAACAAATTGGGGAGAGAGTTGGCTTGATATAATTATGACTTATTTGCTCGAAGCGATGTTAGGTGATCCAATTTATGGAGGTAATAGAGCTGAATCTGGTTGGAAATGGTTAAAACATACAAGTGGATTTCCAAGACCAAAAAAGGCATTTTTATGAAGTATGATATTTGTATTATCGGAAGTGGAGCTGGTGGTTCACCAATAGCTTATGAACTCTCAAATATTGGATATAGAGTAGTTGTTTTAGAAAAAGGACCATATTTAAAAGAAGAAGATTTTTCTAAAGATGAAGTGGCTATTAGTAGAAGAGATTTATATGCACCATTATTAAAAGATGAACAGCATGTTATAAATCAGTATGAAGAGGATGGAACTGTAACACGATATGAAGGAAGTGAGTATAGTTGGAGTTTTTGGAATGGTTCAATGGTTGGAGGTTCATCAAATCTTATGAGTGGTTATTTTCATCGTCTAAAGCCAAATGATTTTCGCTTAAAAAGTAAATATGGAGAGATAAGTGGCGCAAATATAGTAGATTGGCCTATAAGCTATGAAGATTTGGAGCCATACTATACAAAAGTTGAAAGTATTATTGGAGTCTCTGGTGATGCAAAGAAGCATAAATTTTTAGAGCCTCGCTCAACAAAAAATTTCCCATATCAGATGCTAGAAGTCAATGATGCAACTAAGTGGTTTGATTCTACATGTAAAGAACTAGGGTATGAATCTTTTCCAACACCAAGAGCTATTTTACCTTATGCCTCACTTAATAGAGATGGATGTGCATACTCAAATTTTTGTGGAAGTTATGCTTGTGCAACTGGGGCAAAGGGGAGTGCAAGAGCTGCTTTGCTTCAAAAATGTAATGCCAAAATTATAAGTGATGCATTTGTTTACAAACTTGATAGCGATGAAAAAAGAGTTACACAAGCTTATTATTATGATAAAGATATGAAATCTCATATTGTTGAAGCTAAAATTTTTGTTTTGGCAGCTCAAGCAATAGAGAGTTCAAGACTTCTTCTAAATTCTAAAAATAACTATTTTCCAAATGGTTTGGCAAATAATAATAATCAAGTTGGAAAAAATCTTATCTTTTCAGCTGGTGGAAATGGAGAGGGGCGTATAAGATTTGAGAATCTCACAAAAGAACAACAAGAAGCATTGATGCAACCAGGACTATTTTTTAATCGTTCCTTGCAAGATGAATACGAGTATAAAGATGGAGATAGAAAAATAAAAGGCGGAACAGTAGATTTTTTATTTGAACACGCAAACATAATAAATCGTGCAAAAAAAGAGATATATGATGATAACGGTTCTTTAATTTGGGGAGAAAATCTTCAAAAAAAAATGTTTAAAAATATTACAACTTCAAGAGTTTTAAAATTTGAAATTTTTAATGACTGGCTACCCACTGATTATTGTAATGTGATTATTGATGATAAAGTAAAAGACAAGTACGGCGTAAATGTAGGGGCAATAAATCTATATTCTCATCCACAAGATGTTAAAGTTGGAGAATATTTAGCTTTAAGAGCAAAAAAGATTTTACAACATATGGGAGCTGAAGATATCTATGTAAATATCTCATCTGCCCCACCACCAAATCTTGTAGCAGGTGGATGCAGATTTGGAGATGACCCTAAAATATCTGTTTTAGATGCTAATTGTAAAGCACATGAGTTAGATAATCTTTATGTAACAGATGCCAGTTTTATGCCAACAGGTGGAAGTGTGCCATACACTTGGAGTATTTATGCCAACTCCTTTAGGGTTTCTGATGTGATTAAAAATATATTAAAGAGTTAGTTGATTTTACTCTTCAAGTTGTCTATTTATATGTTCAGGTAACTCTTTACTTGTAGCAGCTCCAAGCTTTTCTAATTTTTTAAATTGACTTGTTAAGCTTCCAGCTCCAGAATGCATTTTTGAAAAAGCATCATCGTAAGTTTTTTGCACTGTTGTTATTTGTTTCCCAAGTTTTTCAACACTATCTATAAAACCTACAAATTTATCATACAAAAGACCAGCTCTTTTTGCTATTTCTTGTGCATTTTGTTGTTGATGTTCATACTTCCAACTATTCTCAACAGCACGAAGTGAGACCATAAGAGTTGTTGGACCAACTAAGACGACACCTTTTTTAAATGCATAATCAAAAAGAGTTGAGTCATACTCCATAGCCATAAGTAAAGCACTCTCAACAGGAACAAACATAAAGATAAAGTCAAGTGTCTCCACTCCTTTTAGGTTTGTATAATCTTTATCACTAAGATCTTTAACATGCTTTTTCATAGAGGCAACATGAGCTTTTGCAAACAGCTTTTTTTGCTCCTCTTCCTGTGATGAAATATACTGCTCGTAAGCTGTTAGTGAAGTTTTTGCATCTATAATAATATCTCTAGTATCAGGCAGATGAACTACAACATCAGGACGGTAGCGACTACCATCACTCTCATTCTCCATACTTACCTCTCTCTCGTACTCCTTGCCCTCTCTAAGTCCAGAATTTTCCAAAACTCTCTCTAAAATCATCTCACCCCAAATACCTTGAGTTTTACTATCGCCCTTTAGAGCATTTGTAAGATTTTTAGCATCTAAGCTCATTTGATGGTTTATTTCTTTGATACTTTTTATTTCAGCTTGAAGCATTGAGCGATCTTTTGCCTCTTTTATATAAACATCATCTATCTGTTTTTTAAATTCACTAAATTGTTCTTTTATAGGATTAATCATCTTTGAAAGGTTTTCTTGATTTTGAGTAGAAAATTTTTGTGAGTTAGATTCTAGTATTTTGTCTGCCAACTCTTTAAACTCTAGCTTCATCTGATCTTTATTTTTTTCAAGTAATTCTATTTTTTCTCTGCTATTTTCGTTTATACCGTTAATTATCTCATTTAAAACAGCATTTTCTTTCTGAAGATTTGCTAATTTTTTTAGTTCTGTATCTAGTGAAGTTTTTAAACTTTTTACTGTAGTCATCCAAACACCAACAGCACCAAAAAGTAGCCCAATAATCACATAAATAACTTCAATCATATAATCGTTTTCTCCAAAGAAAGTATTGCGATATTGTATGATAAAATTACTTTTATGAACTTAATTAAAATAAATGATACCAATAGAGCCTCATTGGGGATATACCACAAACTTAGAGATAATGCTTTTTCTGAGGATAATAGCTTCATAGCTGATTCACCAAAAGTCGTAAATATACTTCTGCAAACTGATATAAAGGTAAAAAGTATTTTAGCAACGAAAGAGTATTATGATGAGTTTGAAAAACTTATAAAAGAGAAAAATATACCAAAGCTTTTTATTATTGATAAAAAAGAGATGCAGAAGATTATTGGGCATAAGATTCACCATAATTGTATGATGCATGGTGTTCGCCCAAGTGAGACTGCCCTTGAGAATCTTGATGATAATATTATAATGCTTGATGAGATAACTTCAACACAAAATGTTGGCTCTATTGCTAGAAGTGCGGCAGCATTGAATGTTAACTCATATCTTTTACCAAAACAAGCTCCACATCCATATAGCAGACGAGCTTTACGAGTCTCAATGGGGTATATAAGCAAGCTTAGTGTACATATTTATGATGATATGTTTGACACAATCACCCTGCTAAAAGAGAGTGGATATAGAATTTTTGCAGCAGAAATAACAGAAGATTCAATCTCACTTATAGATATCCAAATTCCAAAAAAATGGGTAATTTTGATGGGACATGAGGGTAAAGGCTTATCTAAAGAGATTATAAATATTTGTGATGAGGTTGTAGAGATTGAGATGATTAGTGATGTTAAAAGTTTAAATGTTGGAGTTGCAGCTTCTATAATAATGTATCAGTTTAAAAATAGTAGAAATTCAATATAATATGTTAAAAACAATTAGATATTGGATTTATGATGCAAATTGTATATTTAGGTCGACAGCCAATTCTTGATAGAGAAAGTAATCTTAATTCTTATGAAATTTTATATAGTGAAGGAAGTGAGCCAGAAGAAGGTTTCTGCGATAATCATTTAAGTGTATCTGTAATCAATAATATTTTAAATAAATTTATGACTAAAGAGATACTGGGAGATAGAAAAGCATTTGTAAAAATTGATAAATTTTTTTTATTGAGTGATCTAATTTTTACAATACCAACTGACTTTTTTATATTTTCTATTATAGATATTGACATAGATGAAAAAATTGTAGAAAGATTTAGTCAATTAAAGAACAAAGGATATGAACTATCTATAAACGATATCATTTTTAATGAAAAAAACTTTAAAAAATATTTGCAAATAACAAGTTTTCTTTCATATATCAAAATGAATTTTAATAAAAAATTTGAAAACTCAAACGATATTAAAAAAATAATTGAAGTATTGAAAGTTAATAATATAAAAGTTGTTGCTACAAAAATAGAGGATTCAGATAGTTATACTGCTGCTAAAAATTTGGGATGTGAATTTTTTCAAGGCTATTTTTTTGCAAAACCAAAATTTTTTAAGAATAAAGGGTATGATTCATCACAGGCAAAAATTTTAAAGTTGTACACGCTTTTAATGGAAAATACAAATATAGATGAAATAGCTACAGAATTTGAGCAAAATCATGCAATAACTATTCAGCTATTGCAGTATATAAACTCTGGTGCTTTTCATTTTAAAAATAGAATTTCATCAATTCATCATGTTTTAATATTAGTTGGCAGAACACCGCTCGCACAATGGTTAATGTTAATCATTTATTCAAAATCTGCATCTACTAGCAATCAAGTTTCCCCATTGTTATTAATGGTAAAACATCGTACTGAACTTATGGAAGCTATTTTAAAAAAAGTAGTTCCAAATGTAAGGAGCAATACTCTTGGTCAAGCTTATTTTGTCGGAGTTTTATCACTTATAGATACTGTGTTTTCCACAAAATTGGAAAAAATCTTAGAAGATATGAATGTTGATGATATTATTAAAAATGCGCTTTTTAAAGATGCGGGCATATTAGGAGAAATTTATACATTGATTAGAGATATAGAGTCATTTTATACACCTGGTATATCTAAGTTTATAGAAAAACATAACTTAAGTGTAAATATTATAGAGGAGCTTTCTATAAAGAGTATGCAAGAAGTTACAACCCTTGAGAATCATATTTGTTTAAAGTAGCTATAATATCGATAAAATAAACGAGGGTATTATTATGAATTTTCAAAATAAAGAGTTACCAGAAGGTGCCAAAAAAGTTGGTGAGACTCCAAATATGACAGAAATTACAGCTGTAAAAGGGATACTTAGAAATCACCTCGCTCCAAAAGGCAAGTTTGGACTTGTGGTTGTTGAGGAGGGTTCTTTAGAGTATGTCTGGGAAGATGATAAAGATAATGTTTTAAATGCTGATAAAGATCATCCTATTGTTATTGAACCAGAGAGATATCATCATGTAGTTATTACGGGTCCTGTAGTTTTTCGTGTTGAGTTTTATAAAGTTAAAAACCCAAATGAAGAGCATAAAGAAGGTGAGAGACCTGGTGAAGTTTTTTGTGAATGCATGGACTAGATGATAGATGGTACAAAACGAGCTAATATCAAAAGTGGTATGAGCGTCGCTATAGTTTTAAAACAAGATCAAAGTACAGGACTTTTAACTGATGGCATAATTCGTGATATTTTAACAAAATCAACTACTCATCCTCATGGAATTAAAGTTCGTCTTATGAGTCGTGAGGTAGGACGAGTTAAAGAAATATATTAATATTTTAAGCAAAAGGAATATGCCTCTTTTTTCGCTTTGGTGACTAAAGAACGCTTCTTATGAAACACATACTTTAGGTGCGGTGACTAATTAAGATATAATTTCAAAAAAGATTTTTTATGACTACAAAATTTTCAAGCCTTCCTTTATCAAAAGAGATGTTATGTAACTTAAATGAGATAGGTTACAAAGAGATGACTCCTATTCAGGCCGAGACTCTTCCTTTTATCTTAGATGGCAAAGATGTCATAGCTCAAGCAAAAACTGGAAGTGGAAAAACTGCTGCTTTTGGCATAGGGCTTTTAACAAAACTTCAAGTAAAAAAATTTAGAGTTCAAACTCTTATACTATGTCCAACTCGTGAACTTGCAGATCAAGTGGCAAAAGAGATTCGCATGTTGGCTCGTGCAACTCACAATATTAAGATATTAACCCTTTGCGGTGGAACTGCTTTTGGTCCTCAACTAGGCTCACTTCGTCATGGTGCACACATCATTGTTGGAACACCAGGTAGAATTTTAAAACATCTCAAAAAAGAAACACTCTCACTTCAGGATATGGATACACTTGTTCTTGATGAAGCAGACAGAATGTTAGACATGGGCTTTAGTGAGGAGATAAATGAGGTTTTAGCTTTTGCTCCTAAAGAGAGACAAACACTTCTGTTTTCTGCAACCTATACAAAGGAGATTTTAGGTATTAGTTCATCTATTCAAAATGACGCTATTAGTGTTAAAACTATTTCAACTGAGACAACCAATAAAATAGTTGAGAGGTTTTATGAAGTAGGACAAGGACAAAAAATAAATACACTCATAAATATTTTTAGCAACTTCAAACCTCAAAATGTTATAGTGTTTTGTAATACAAAAATTCAAGCAGATGAAATAGCCAACAAACTTCAAAATAAAAAGATAGATGCATTAGCGATACATGGGGACTTAGAACAGTATGAGCGTAATGATGTGTTAGTTCAGTTTGCTAACAAAAGTGCAACAGTGTTAGTGGCAACTGATGTGGCAGCTCGTGGGCTTGATATAAAAGAATTATCTATGGTAGTTAACTTTGACATACCTCATTCAGAAGAGACTTACACTCATAGAATTGGTCGAACAGGTCGTGCTGGAGCAGAAGGCTTAGCTTTTACACTTTATGAGTCATTTGAAATCCAAAACGCTGATGAGTATAAAAATGAAATTCGTCTTTTTGAAGATATAGACTCTTTAAAAGTTATCAATGGTTTTGAGATGAGATCAGAAAATATAACACTTGTTATAGAGGGTGGCAAAAAAAATAAAGTCCGTGCAGGAGATATTTTAGGTGCCTTAACAGGTGAAGCTGGTTTAAAAAGTAATAGCATCGGTAAGATAGACATATATGAAAGACAAAGTTATGTTGCAATAGAGAATTCTAAGATAGATGAAGCATATGAAAAGTTAAAAGATGGAAAAATCAAAGGTAAAAAATTTTCAGTTTGGATTCTTTAAAATACTTAAAACACTATCCACAAACTGTTAAACAACAGGTGATAGAGCTAATAAAACAGGATAAATTAGCTAAACATCTTTTAAATAAGTATCCAACTCCTCACTTTAAAAAAACAGATAAAGCTCTTTTTTCTTATATAAATGAGTTAAAAAATACTCACATGAAAAAAGTAGCCCCACTCAGTAAAGCTATTTATGATGGAAAGATAAATGTTATCCACAATGCTTTAGGGGCCCACTACCTCATCTCAAGGGTGCAAGGCAACAAACTAAAAGCAAAAAATGAGATTCGTATAGCTTCAATGTTTAAATCTATTCCACAAGATTTTTTAGAGATGATAGTTGTACATGAACTAGCTCACTTCAAAGAAAAAGAACACAACAAAGCTTTTTATAAACTATGTGAACATATGCAACCAAACTACCACCAAGTAGAATTTGATCTAAGACTTTATCTTACTTATATTGATATTAGTGGTAAGTTGAAAAATTGGTGCTAAATATTTTAGAGGTGTTTTAAATTTAATAGTAATGTAATTTGTAATGGTTTCTTGCAAGCTCAAAATTAATTTAACATCAAAATTTTTTGCTCATAGCCACTTTCTATCTCATCAAGCTCATTTTGCACCTCTTCGAGAAGCTCAAAGTTCTTTTCAACTTCGTTCTCTTGGGTGGATACTAGTTTTGATAATTCCATTAGTTTATGGCTGTCTCCACCGTTTGAGATTTCTATAAGTTTTTGATGGCTTTGCTCTAAAAGTTCTTCTGTTTTCATGATAGAATTTTCTAGTTTTTCAACCTTTTTCTTTAAAGGAGAAGTTAATTTGTTTCTTTCTCTAATTAATTCAGCTTTTAGTTTTTTGTTCTCATTTCTATTACTTTTAGGGGTAGTTTTAATTTTTTCAATTTCTTCTTCACCTTCCCAACCTATTTTTTCTAAAAATAAATCATACCCACCATCAAAATACTCAGCACCATCTTTTACAAAAATAATAAGCCTGTCACATAGACGACGAAGCAACTCCTCTGAGTGGGTTACTATAACAACTGCACCTTCAAAGTTTTTTATAGCTTTTGTTAAAGCTTCTATGGAATCCATATCGAGATGATTTGTAGGTTCATCAAGAAAAAGAAGATTTACATCACGAGCTAAAATTTGACCTAACATTACACGACTTTTTTCTCCACCTGAGAGAAGGGAGATTTTTTTATCAGCAGAGTCGCCACTAAACATCATAGCGCCACTTATACTTCTTATAACTTGGGTGGAGAGTTTTGTGTTTGCTGAGTGAATCTCATCCAGAACTGTGTTTTCTGGGTGAAGTCTAGCTATATTTGTTTGTCCGAAATGTGCAAAACTAACACTTGGATGAGAGTTAATCTTACCTGTTAGTTGTTTTAACTCTCCTGCAAGAATATTTAAAAGAGTAGATTTTCCTTTTCCATTTTTACCAATAATTCCAATACACTCACCTTTTTGTATGCTAAATGAGATATTTTTAAAAAGAATATTATCAGGTGAATAACCAAAGCTTAAATCTTTTACATCAAGCATAACCTTTGAAGGTGTGTCTTTATAATTAAAATTAAATGCAAGTGAGTTATCAAATCCAAGGTGATCTAATAGTTCCATCTTCTCTAATTGTTTGACTTTTGATTGAGCAAGCGAAGCTGTTGATGCACGAGCTTTATTTCTAGCTATAAACTCTTCAAGCTCTTTTACTTTTTTATCTTGAGCAGTTTTTTGTTTTGCATGTAGCTCATCATTTGCACTTAGTTGCTCGTAAAATTTATGAGTGTCACCAGGGAGAATATGGATACTTTTTCTTATTATTCCAGATGTATGAGTTGTAACAGCATCCATAAAATTTCTATCGTGAGTGATTAAGATAACTTCACCATCAAATGAGCGTAAAAAAGATTTTAACCAGCGAAGAGAAAGGATATCAAGGTAGTTTGTCGGTTCATCTAGAAGTAGTAAGTTTGGTTCAGTTACAAGTAGTTTAGCAAGATTTATGCGTATCTGAAATCCACCAGAAAAAGACAATGGGTCTTTATCTAAATCCTCTTGCACAAAACCTAAACCAAAAAGAATCTTTTCAACTCTATAGACATCATACTTCATATCATCTTCAAGTGCTAAAGTTGCTTCCTCTCTAAGAGTAGGTGCACTAAATTCAAGATGCTGTTTTAGCGCACCTACCTTGTAGTTTTTAGGGATGACAACCTCACCGCTATCAGCACTTTCCTCACCAAGAATAAGTTTAAAAAGTGTAGATTTTCCACTTCCGTTACGACCAACTAAACCAAGGCGATTGCCAGAGTTGAGCTTAAGATTTAGATTTTTAAAAAGCTCTTGAGAAGCAAATTTTTTTGAAATATCTTTTAACTGTATCATATGATATTATACCAAATTTATAGTTTTTAATAATTTTAAATATTGCCCCAAATAATTCCATAACTTTGCCGACACCTCTAAGCTTATAAGAAACTCATCTTTTTTTGAATCCAGAAGCACCAAATTAGGCTATAAAATCATTTATTATTTTTTTGACTCCATCCTTAGTAAAT
>JAKISR010000097.1 GCA_021648465.1 Sulfurimonas sp.
TCTATGAGTGTTTTAAATTTATCTTTATCTTCTATTGTTTGAAAGTATATTTTATGTTCAATTGCACGAGGGGTTGTAAGAGTGTCCCCTTTCTCTTTTAGGTTATCACAAGCATGATGATTTATTATTATCTGCCACTCTTTTATATTTGGAAAGAGAAGTTTTTGATAGACCTCCCATTGAGTATCCATTCTTGAGCTAAATTCATACTCATACTCTTTAAAATAGCTCATAGCCTCAACAACCGTATCTTTCCACTCAAAATCCATCTTTAGATAGTAGATAAAGTTTACCTCACCTTGAGTTATGATGCGACCAATATACTTGCCACTTCTCCACCTAAGCGATTCCATCTCAAGTCTATCCTCGATAAATCCAATATCGTCAGCCTCATCATCTGTTGCAAATCCATCATCTTTAGGGTTGTTTAATTTTACTTTGACAAATCCCATATACATATATTGCTCATCTGGAACTTCATCAGCAACACTAGCATTAAAAGAGACCATCGCCTTATGACCATCTATAGGTTTCACATATGCTTCCCAATATTCTTGCATTTTTTACTCCATCTCTAAACTCATAAGGAACATATCTTCCCCATCTATTATTTTTATATCTACACTTTCACACTTTGGACAACAGTAGTGAATCTTTTCTAGTTCACTCTCCACACCACAATCATTACACTGTATTTTTATGGGCTGAATATTCATAATAAATTCAGCTCCATCACAAATGGTTTTTTCTTTAAAGGTGTTAAATGCAACTTCGAGCAAATGGGCTTCTACTCCACTCATTACACCTATTTTAACAATTATTTTTGTAACTTTTGAAGCATGGTTTTGTTCTGCAACGCTCTCAATCTGCTCTAAAAGTGCTTGGACTACACTATACTCATGCATATAAAATATCCTAGGGAATTATTACTTAGTTATTCTACACTTTTAGGCTTAAAGGTGTTTGAGTTGGGCATATTTTATAAACAAATTCGTATCGAAGCTTGTGAAATTCACTCTCCTCTTGCCAAAATTCAGGGTGCATCACATCTATCTCCATCTCTTTACATTTTTCTATAAACTCTTTATGCTCCTCTAGGTACTCCTCTTTATCCCAGATAAAATCATCAAACTTATTTTCATCAATAAGTAAGTTTTTACAAAAGTTTTTTAAATCATCTTTGTAGCTTTGGAGTTGATATATCACATCTACTAAACCTATGCTTTTTGCTTTGCTTGCACTTATGGGTAAACAATTTTCAAGTAGTTTTTTTGCTTCATGCTTTTGAACTCTTTTAAAAAGCGAGTAGGTATGATACTCACTCCCACTAAGTGCTAAACTCTTGTAATGTGGATTTAGTACAACATCCTCTCTTGCTACGACATAATCACATGCACTAGCTAAAAACACTCCACCAGCTCCAGCATTTTTACTAAGGCTTGCAACAGTGATAATCTCATCGGAAAAAATAACGCTTTTTACAAGATCGTTTATAGCGTTTATAGTACTCCAACCATCTTCCCCGCTTTTTTTACTATCTTCAAGGATATTAAGGTTTATCCCATTACTAAAAAAATCATCCCCACCCATAAGAACAAGAACTTTGACTTGTTCTTTTAGATACTCTATGGCATACTTTAAGCGCATACACTGTTCAGCTCGAAATGCTCCGTTGTGAAAGTTAAAGTGCAGATAAGCCACATCATTTTCTATATCACAACTAATCTCATAAAATGTTTTATAACTTTTATCAAAGATGAGGGGAATTCTTTGCTCTTTTATCCCTTTTAACCTCTCTTTTAATACATAAGTAGATGGAAGCTTAAAGCGATTTGGCTCTTTTAAATGTGTTATCCATAAAGCACCATCTATCGTTGCCAAGCAGATAGCACCATCTCTTTTTGCCAAAATCTCTTTAGGTGTAGAGCCACAAAGCCTCTCCTCTACCCAAGCACCAAATAGATATACATCTAGCCCAAGTATCTCATCTTTTAAACCAGGAAAGCTATCAAAAGTGTTTATCTTTTTAAGAATCTCAATCGTTGTATCTTTTGCCCAGTCTATTGATAAATCTGGTTTTTTGTTTAGTGGATTGATCGTTTGGGGGATTTTTTTATCATTTTTAAGATTTATAAAAAAAGTATCAAGTAGTTTGTAAAACGCCTCTTTTACCTCATTTCTATAAAGTGACGCTTTGTAGGTGTTTCGTACATCAAACTCAGCACTAGCATAGATGTCTCCACC
>JAKISR010000098.1 GCA_021648465.1 Sulfurimonas sp.
CTTCTATCTTAAATTCATCTGTATATCTTGGTGGCATTTTTAACCTTTAATTATTGATAACAATCTTCTTGTTATTTTATCTAATTAACTGATTAAATTTATGTCTCAATTATAGGGAACATTCCATATCAAAGATAAATGCTTAGGCGAAAAGACTAAAACTAAACAAACTCAAAGATGGGAATATCAAGAAATATTAGATACATATAATAAAAACCTAGATACTCCTGAGGCAAAAACCTTTATTAAAAAAAGACTAGCTCAACAAGCGTCAGTGCAATAAATCTACTAACAGGTTTAGACTCTATTTGCTTGATTTTTTACAAAATATTTTTATGGTACAATTTTCAAAGAAATATTCTCTTTAATTTATGTTTTTAGAGAATGGTTGGCTGTTGGGGTTAAATTATCTCACAGTCTCGTAGGAGCCAATAGTTTACCCTAGCGGGAAAAACTATTGCTCTCCTCAGCCGTTAGCACACGCATCACATTTTATAAATTAAAAAGTATTTTTACTACTTTTACCTAAATACACTATGAAAAAAGTTATAATATCTAAAGAATGAAAAAATAGAGGGGTTTTATTGAGTTTTATCTATAGAGTTCATGCAATTGAAAGAATGTTTCAAAGAGGTATTTCTGAGTATATTGTTCAAAAAACTATAACAGATGGTGAAGTGATTGAGAAATATTTGGATGATAAGCCATATCCATCTTTTTTGGCATTGACTTTTGAAGATAAAGATTTAGATAAACCAATTCATGTTGTTTATGCAAAAAATGCTAATGATATTATAATCATAACTGCATATAGACCAAATAAGTCAAAATGGACAAATAACTATAAAACAAGGTTGAAAAAATGAAATGTATGATTTGTAAACATGGAGAAACTCAAGAAGGTACAACAACAATCACTTTAGAAAGAGGAACTTCTACTATTGTTTTTAAAGATGTACCAGCTTTAGTTTGTGATAATTGTGGTGAGAAATATGTTGAAGATAAAATTACAAAGAGCTTATTGAAAAATGCTAATGATATTATCAAAAGTGGTGTTGAAGTAGATATAAGAAAATTTCAAATTGCCGCTTAACTAAGGTGCTGACAAAACATAGAGACTGTGAAATAACTAAACTTCAAACAGTCTCATAAATTATAAAAATCAATAACATAAAAGAAACAAGTACAAAAGAGAATTAACAATTGGAACCATTTATCATAGAAATCATAGATACAAAAAGTTTTTTCGATTATTTACAATCTACTCTTGTGCCACTAATCGCAATAATCACAAGCTATATTGCATATAGACAATGGAAACTTGAAAAAATAAAATTAACACATGATTTATTTGAAAAAAGATTTAAAGTTTACAAACATTTTCAAATATATAAATCTAAGATTTTACAATCAGGAACTTGCGAGATAAAAGATTACCAACTATTTGTTTCAAATACTTCTGAATCTATTTTTATCTTTAGCGAAGACATGACAAAACTAAAACGTAATTTTGAAGAAAAAGGAATGGAACTATGGGCAATAGAAAAAGAGCTAGAATCTGACAAGTGGACAAAAGAAGAAAAATCTATCAAAATCAATAAAAGATTAGAGCTTCAAAAATGGTTTATATATGTAGACATTAATGAAGTATTTTTAAAATACATTAAACTTTAAATATCAGATAAAGCAATAGTAATATCTTTCAAGGAGCGAACATGACAAACTGTCCAATTTGTAATGGAAAAGTTGAGTATAATACTGAACTAACAACATACACATATAAGTCACATGAAACACAAGTGAGCCAATCAGGTGAATATTGTTTAGAATGTAAAGAAGCTTTCTTATCTCCAAAAGATTTAAAATCAACAAGATTAGAAATTGCTAATTTTAAGAGAGAAATTGACCATTTTCTTACAACTGATGAATTAAAAAGAATAAGAAAAAAACTGCATATTAATCAACAAGAAGCTGCATCAATTTTCGGTGGTGGAATAAGAGCATTTCATAAGTATGAAACTGTCGAAGTTACTCAGAGTAAGCCTTTAGACATATTGTTTAGATTAATAGATAGTAATAAAATTTCTTTTGAAGACATTAAGAATATACTACCCCAACTTGTCAAGACAACTTTTTCAAAAATCTAATTCCCTAAACACCTGTTACCCTATGCTACATTTTCACTAGAATTAGTGTAATCCTCATCATTAATTTTTAAACTATCATAAT
>JAKISR010000055.1 GCA_021648465.1 Sulfurimonas sp.
ATTCTCTTGTTTTGGAAAAAGTTACACCCGTTGGGTGAAGTCTTTGAGTGTGACTTTTTCGCTTTGAAGTACCTAATTATAGAGCAATCAAGCTTGTTGTCTAATTTGGTATGGAATTATTGGGGATTGCTTAGATATAATAATGATTAATTAAAAAAAAGAAAATAGTGAATTCATTAGTAGTTAGATTTCATTAAAAAGTTTTTTAGAGTTGTCTGATAGTTAACATTACTTTTCAATATGCATGACAACTTGATTTCGTCCTGCTTTTTTTGCTTTATAGAGAGCTTTGTCAGAAGCTGCATAAATAAATTCTTCACTATATGAAGAGGTTTGCATATCTGAGATAACAATACCAAAAGAAGCAGTTAGATACTTGCTAACTTTATTTTTAATATGATTAATATGTAGTTTTTCTACTTCAAGACAAATATTTTTTGTATAATCAATAGATTCTTCCGCAGTTAATCCTGTAAAGAAAAAAGCAAATTCTTCTCCCCCTAACCTAAAACAATAATCACTTCCTCTGCTTAATTTTTTTGTTAAGAGATGTGCTATTGTTTTTAATGCTTCATCACCTTTATGATGACCATATGTATCATTATATTGTTTAAAATAATCAATATCCATCATTACAAATGTAAAGCTGGCTTGTCCTCTTTTTGCCCGTTGAAGTTCTTTGGTAATAATTTTATTATAATGACGTCTATTAAAAAGACCTGTTAATACATCATGAATTGCTTCTTGTTCAAGTTTTTTAGTAGTAGTAATATTGTGACGAATTGAAGAGAAGCCAATTAATCTTCTATTTTTAGCATAACGTGGAAATATAACGACATGTAACCAAAGAGTGGAGCCATCTTTTTTTAAATTTTTAATATCATTTTCCCATATATCACCATTTAAAATAGTCTTCCACATCTTTTTAAAAAAGATTTCTTTTGTATCTGGATGCTTGATTATGGTATGCGTTTTTCCAATAAGCTCATCTTTGTTAAAGCCTGTTAATTCACAAAAAGAGTTAGTTACATCTATAATAATTCCAGTTTTATCTGTTTTGGTAGTAAATACATGTTCTTCCATAATATGGATATATTCCATAATATCTTTATTATTAGTTTTGATTGTTTGATTAAATTCTTCTAGGGTTTTTAATTGAACTGATTTGTCATGTAGAGATAAATTGTCACCCATTTGCTTTTTCCATTATTAAGATTTTATAAGACTAGTATCTTTTTCCTTCACACTCGATAAAATCTCTCTCATTTAAATTTTCTACAAGAGGCTTGAAGTTTTTAAGAGCAAGTAGTTTTAACTTAGAACCCTTTAGAGCTTTAAGCTCATTTGTAAAACCACTTTTTGAGACAATTACATAAATGTCAGGTTTTAATTCTGCTAATGCACATTGCTCTTTTAGTTTTGCAAGCTCACTCTTTTTTGCTTTAGATTTAGAGTACTTTGTGATTCCTACTATAATTTTACCAGAGGCTGTTTTTGCTAAGATGTTTATGGAAGTGTTTCTGTCCCAGTAACCTCCTATCTCTACTATTGGGTCCTTTTGGAAGTTTTTTTTCATAACTTCCATCGCCAGTTTTGTAAAAATAAGCTCTGAGAACTCTTGTTCACGGTTTGCAAATCTTTCTTGAGATTCTTTATAGTCACCGTCTTTGATAGTTTTGAAAAATGGAGATATAAAAGAGAACCAAAAACGCATAAAAGGTTTTGTGAAATTTAACTTTTCATCTATGTTATCATCACTAGGAGGTTTTTCAAGTGAATATTCAGCTTCTAAAAAACCGTTGTCAAAGAGGTTCTCCATTGCATACTCACCATCTTTGCGTGAAATCCTAGCTCTTTTTAGGGCTGAATGAGTTCGACGATCTCCCATTGCAATGCCTGTAAGCAGCGAGTGCGTAATTTTATCACTCTGTGTAATTTGAGTAATGTCTGCATGTATATAACGATAGTTGTTTAAAACCTTACTCTCTATCAATTTAGGCAATGGCATTTGCATATCAATACCCCAGCTCATCCCGCCAAATACAGAAAAATACTCTATAGCCTGCTCAAAGTCTTTAGGTTTGTTTTGAAAGTAAAAAGAGCGAAACTGTTCTAAAAGTGTTGAGTTTTTTTTGTATCTGTTGTATTTTGACATGTAGAGAGCCTTGGAGTTTGTTTATATGATTATACAGTATATAAATGAAATCATGGTTTGATGTATTCGTTAAAAGTTAAGCTTATTGTAAAAAAATCTTTAATAGTAGTTTACGGAACTCTTTTTTTTTGAAGATGAGCAAGAATTTTTAAAAATGCACTCTTTTGCTATTAGTGCTCACAATCATCACACTTTTTTTTACTAAAATGATAAAATATTTAGTGTATAATTAAATATAAAATTATTAAAAAGTTGTGTAATGCTAAAAACTCTTGCTATATTATTTTCATCACTACTGCTAATCTCTATCTTATATGCACAAGAAAACTTTAGTGAAATGAGTACTCAAGAACTTATATCTATCATGGGCTATGTTAAGCAAAGTGAGTTAGTGCAATTTAAACAAGAGCTTGAATCGAGAGTGATAAATATGAGTGAAGAAGAGAAAAAAGCTTATAATAAAAATCTAGATAAACTAAAATAATTATGAAAGCAAAAATACTACTACTTGAAGATGACTTAACGCTAAGCGAAACCATTGTTGAGTTTTTGCAAGACAGTGGTTTTGATGTAGTAACTGCTTATGATGGTGAACAAGCTTCAGATATTATATATGAACAGCAATTTGATTTGTTTTTACTTGATGTAAATGTTCCGCTTCTTAATGGGTTTGAGTTATTAAAACAAAAACGAAACGATGGCGTTAAAACTCCTGCCATCTATATCACCTCACTAAATTCTATAGATTCACTTGAAGATGGTTACAAGAGTGGTTGTGATGATTACATCAGAAAACCTTTCGTTTTAAAAGAACTTCTTTTTAGAGTGCAAAATATTTTAAAAAGAGGCTATTTTCATGAGAGTAGCTCAAGAGTTAAAATAGATAAAACTATAGAGTATGATGCAGAATCAAATCTACTGTTTGTAGATTCTAAACAGGTTCAGTTAAATACAAAAATATCTCTACTTCTAAAACTTTTTTTACAAAACCAAGGGGAAGTTATTTCACATGAAAGGATTTATGATACTCTTTGGAATTATGAAGAAACTCCTAGCGAGAGTGCTTTGAGGACCTACATGAAAGATCTTAGAAAAATTATAGGAAAGGAAAAAATTGTTAGCATCAAAAAGCTTGGGTATAGATTTTCATCAAAGTGAAAAACAAACTCTTTTTAGATTTTTATCTTTATATATTTTACTAACAGTTATTATTATCTCTGTTTTTTCTTTTATTTATTTTGAGCTTCAAAAAGATTTGATGCTTCAGCAAAAAAAATCAATTCTACAAAAATACTCTAAAGAGCTTATAGAAGATCTTAAGCACCTGCATATAAACTTTGATAAAACACAATTTTACCCAAGAAGTGATAAGTTTAACTCTGCAATTTTTGATAGTGAGCAAAAGCTAATATTTTCAACTACACAAATCAAACTAAGATTAGATAAGATTTTGTATTTTGAAAATGAAGTTATTCACCTAGTTAATATACCTGAATCCTACTACCTTGGTGCTATGTTTATCGTAGTAGAAATGAAAGATGATAAAATGTGGTCAGAACAAACCAAAAAAGAGATTGTAATTTTTGGCGGTATAACATTTTTGTTTATGTTAGTTATAGGTTATGTTTTGCTTCGACTATTTTTAAAGCCTATGCGTGATGCTATTACTTTACTAGACGAATTTATAAAAGATACTACACATGAGTTAAATACACCAGTTAGTACTATAGTAGCAAATATAGAGATGATAGATAAGTCATCACTTGATGAAAAGCTAGTGAAAAAAATAGATAGAATAGATATAGGTGCTAAGACAATATCAAATATCTACCAAGATTTAACCTACTTAACACTTGGAAATAAAATAATTTCTAATAATGAAGATATAAATATTGAGCAGTTAGTTTTACAAAGAATAGAGTACTTTACTTTACTTTCTCATACTAAAAAAATAACAATAAGCTCAAAAATCGTAGAAGAAACATTATTATATGCAGACAAGTCTAAAATTTCAAAACTTTTAGATAACCTGCTTTCAAATGCGATTAAATACAACAAAGTTGGTGGAGATATTGTTGTTATAGTAGAAAGCAGAAAGTTTAGCGTAGATGACTCTGGTATAGGAATAGCTGAGGATGATATCTCTAAGATACAAGATAGATATACTAGGTTTAACAAAAGTAGTGGTGGTTTTGGGATAGGACTAAGTATAGTCTCTACAATTGCTAAAGAGTATAACTTGAAAATTGATATAAGTTCTAAAGTGAATATAGGAACAAAAGTGAGTGTATCATGGTAAAAAAAATAATTTTAATACTTAGTCTTATGTTTTGTTTTGCAAATGCAGATGTATATGAGAAAAATTGTGTTGAATGTCACAAACAACTGCCAGTTAGTATAGATAAGTATTTTTACAAGTATCTGCTTATATATAGTAGTGAAACTGATATGAAAAATGCAATGATAAGTTATTTGAAATATCCAGCAAAAGAAACTACTGTTATGTCAGATGCATTTATAAGTCGGTTCGGTATTAAGAAAAAAAGTAAACTAAGTGAAGATGAACTAAAAGAAGCTATTGATGTTTACTGGCAAAAGTACAAAGTTTTTGGAAAATTAAAATAATAAATTTTTTATTACACAATTACTTCACAATTAGTTGTTAAACTTATTCCATCAAACAAAGGAGTTTCAAATGAAAACTACAATGATAATAAAAACATTAAAATCTTTAGTTATAGCAGGTGCTATATTAGGCTCATCAACTTTACTTGCTAATGATGGTGCTACCCTTTATAATAAATGTGCAGGATGCCATGGTGCTAAGGGTGAAAAAGTTGCTCTTGGAAAAGGAAAAGTTATTGCAGATATGACTGAAGAGGAGCTTAATATATCAATGAATGGTTATATAGCTGGTACTTACGGTGGAGCTATGAAAGGTCTCATGAAAGGTCAAATTGCAAATTTTTCAAAAGATGATATTAAAGCAGTATCTACTCATATAGCTTCGTTTAAAAAATAGAATAACTAGTCTCACTATTTTATAAAAATAATCTCCCCTAAAACCTCTCTTTCCCTCAAAGTTTTTACTTTGAGGTATATATAATTTTAAAGAAGATTTTTTTAAAATTCATAGAGCTAAAGAAGCAGTAATTCATCTTTTATTCAGCTGAGAGTATGGTAATTATTAGAGGGTTTAATTATTTGTTTTGATAGTCTTAAAGTAGGGCCTTAGGATAAAAAAAAGTATCAGTGCCCATAAAATAATACTACTTAGTATTTCTAAAATACCTGATTCTTCATGTAAGTGAATAAGAGATTTTGAATCAATTTCATTTATGTCAAATATAAAGTCAAGTCCAAGCCCAAAAAGTATGCTTCCAAATATAATACTTCCTAAATAAATATATAAAGATTTTGTTCCTAGCATCTTTTTTACCACACCTATTGTTACTGTATTTGTTGCAGGTCCTGCACTTAAAAATACAAAAGCAGCTCCAGCACTTACGCCACTAAGCATTAAAGCTGCTGCTATAGGAAGTGAGGCGGTTGCACAAACATACATAGGAACTGCTATAGTAATTACTATAAGATATGATATCCAAGAGTATTGAGTTAAAATATCATTAAGATTTTGAGGAATTGCTATGGTGATAAGTGCTCCTAGAAGCAAACCCCAAAAAAGTGGCTTGGATATATCACCTAAAAGAGTTATAAATGCATATCTTGTAGCTTTTATAAATGAAAATTTTGGTTTTTGTTCATTATGAGTATGAGGAGTTTTACTTAAACTGCAACAACTTTTACTTTCCTCTTCATCTGTTATAACCTCTTTGTCTAAAATATTTGCTAATATCCCTGCAATCATAGAAATAAGCATAGAGGTCACAACTCTGTATATTGTAAAAATCCAACCAAACATACCAAAGGTTGCTAAAATAGAATCAACACCAGTAATTGGAGTGGAAATTAAGAAAGATAAAGTAGCACCTTTACTAGCACCACTTTTTTTTATGCTTGTTGCAAGCGGTATAACTCCACATGAGCATACTGGTAGAGGAATGCCAAAAATGGTGGCTTTTATAACAGAGACTATATTTTCATTTCCAAGATGCTTTGTAACTATAGAATCAGGAACTAATTCATGTAAAACACCTGCAAATATAAGTCCAAAAAGAATATATATAGACATAGCATTACTAAGTTCAATTAATGCTGTGAAAAATAGGGTTATCACTTCCATTTATAAATCTTATTATTTGTGCTTAATTATTGCATTTACAATTCGTTGTATAGTTTCATCTTTGCCAATTATTGCCATAATACTATCTAGTGCTGGTCCTCCCATCTTTCCTAAAAGAGCAACCCTTAGAGGTTGACCAATTTTACCAAAACTTATTTGCATCTCATCAACAACTTCTTGCATTAAATGATGATAATCAGATGGTAAATGTAGTTCATTTGCAAATTCTACTTTTGTTTTAAAAGCACTTAAAATTTCCATAACATTACCTTTAAAGGCTTTTTTTACAGCTTTTTCATTATAAAAAGTTGGAGTTTCTATAATTTCTTTTACAAGTGAAGCCATCTCTTTTAAGGTTTTTGCACGATCTTTAAGCTCATCTAGTAAAATCTCTTTTTTATCATGCGATGTTAAAATTAAATCATATTGAGTTAGAAATTCAGCTAGTTTAGAATTTGGTGTATTTTTAATATAGTGTGAATTTAACCAATTAAGCTTTTCAGTATTGTAAATTGATGCTGATTTATTTATATCTTTTGGATTAAATAACTCTTGCATCTCATCCATTGAAAATATCTCTTGATCCCCATGACTCCACCCTAGACGAACTAAAAAGTTTAGAAGTGAAGCTGGAGTATAACCCATCTCTTTATAAGCCATAACATCTGTTGCACCATCTCTTTTAGATAACTTTTTACCCTCAGAGTTATGAATCATGGGAACATGGTAAAACTTAGGAAGCTCAAATTCAAGAGCTTCATAAACTATTATCTGTTTTGGAGTATTTGATAGATGATCATCTCCACGAATAACTTCATTTATCCCCATTAACGCATCATCTATAGCAACAACAAAATTATAAGTTGGAGCTCCATCAGCTCTTGCGATTATAAAATCATCCAAGATGTCTTCAGCTTGAAAAACTATATCACCTTTTACCCCATCTTTTACAATTATTTCTCCCTTAAGGGGAGCTTTTATACGAATAACTGGCTCTACTCCCTCTGGCGTAGTTCCATTAAAATCACGATATTTTCCATCATATTTTGTGCGCTCTTTATTTGCCATCTGAGTCTCACGAAGTTGTGTTAGCTCCTCTTTTGACGTATAACATTTGTAAGCTTTACCTTCATCTAAAAGTTGTTTGATATATTTTGCATAGATATCATCTCTTTGTGATTGGTAAGTTATTTCACCGTCATGCTTTAGTCCTAACCACGCAAACGCTTTTAAAATAGCATTAGTAGCTTCTTGAGAATTTCTAGCTTTATCAGTATCTTCAATACGTAGAACAAACTTTCCACCGTTTTTTTTAGCCCAAAGATAAGAAAAAAGAGCAGTTCGTAAACCACCGATGTGAAGATAGCCAGTAGGGCTTGGAGCAAAACGAGTAACAACCATAAGAAACCTTTGTAAAAATAGTTAACGAATTTTAGGCAAATGTTTGTTAAAGATGGGTAAAATACACCATTAATTTATAGGAAAATCGATGAATAAAATATTTTTAACTCTTATTTTTGTTGTATCACTAAATGCAGAGCTTGTTAATGGGGTTGCTCTTATTATAAAAGGAGTTCCAATAACTCTTTATGATATTAAAAATGAGATGAGAATCTCTAATGTGGATGTTAAAAGTGCTACAGATACTTTAATAAGAAAGAAGCTAGAAACTATTGAATTGCAAGAGAGAAAAATTTCTGTTTCAAACGCTGATGTTTATGATAATATTAAAAAAACAGCATCTGCAAATGGTATGAGTGTAAATGATTTTTATGAAGCAGTTAGAAAGTCAAGAGGGCTCAGCTCTATAGAGTTTAAGGCAAAAACAAAAGAGAAAATATTATCTCAAAAACTTTACCACTCTATATCTTATAGAGCAGTGGTAGAGCCTAGTGATGATGAGGCAAAAGAGTACTTTGAACTTTACAAAAAAGAGTTTACACACCCTATATCATTTGATGTTGTTGTGTATAGCTCAAAAAATAAAAAGATCCTTAAGAAAAAAACAGGTAATCCAATGTTTTTTTCTTCGGATATTACAAAAAAAGAGACAATATTAGCATATGAAAAAATTTCACCAGAGCTAGCAAATTTTTTAGAAAACTCAAAAGTAAAGAATTTCACACAAATTATACCTGATGGAAAAGGTGCTTATGTAAGTTTTTATCTTAAAAAAATAGAGAATACACAAAAAAGTGATTTTAAAAGTTTTAAAGATAGAGTTGTTAATAGGATTATGGGTGATAAAAGAGAGCAAGTCCTTAGTGATTATTTTGCAAGATTAAGAAATAATGCAGAGATAGAAATAATAAGAGAAGTAAAGATAGATGCTCAGTGATGAAAATTTTATAAATATTGCGCAAGAACTATCAACTGCTTCAAAATGCGTGTCTAAGCAAGTCGGTGCTGTTATTGTAAGAGATGGTAGAATTCTGAGTACAGGTTATAATGGTACACCTACCGGATATGTAAACTGTTGTGATTATTGGAATGGTGAATATACTTCAGAGCATCATGAGTGGTCTAAAACTTATGAGATACATGCAGAAATGAATGCAATTATTTGGGCAGCAAGACAAGGTATTTGTGTTGAGGGTGCTACAATATATGTAACACTTGAACCTTGCAGTGAATGTAGTAAAAATATAATAGCAAGTGGAATTACAAGAATAGTATTTTCAAAACCTTATGAGCATACTCACTCAGATACAATTTCAAAATTTATTAAAGACAATGGGGTAAGTATTGAACAGCTTATTTCAAAAGGGTAACTTATGGATGAACAAGCAGCTTTAGATGCAGAGATAGGAAAACATCTTATGCAACCTGAAAACTATGGTAAGCTTGAAAATGCAAATTGTATCGGTATTGGAATTGATAATACTACACAGTCTTATGTAATTATGTATATGAACTTGAGCGATACTCATATAGTAGATATTATGTTTGGTTCAAATGCGACTCAAGATGTAAATACTTTAGGTTCACTTTTTACAGAGATGATAAAAGGTGATGAAATTGTCAATTCTCTTAAAACAACTTTAGGATTAGAGCAAGATTTACAAAAATTATATGCTGAGATACCAGCACCAAAGATAGATAAAACTAAGCCTGAAGGTGAGCAGGTTGAGCATGTTTCAACAGAGTACCAAGATAGTGCAAATATGGTTTTAACAGCTTTTCGTGCTGCTATGCGTCATTATGATCGTCAAAAAAGTGGAGTTCAAGAAGATCGGTTTGAGATGAACATAGTTAAATCATGTCCATACTCAGGAACCGAGTGTCACTTTAGTGAAGATAATAAAAAAGATTAAGAGTTTAAAAAACTAGCAATTTTATCTGTTGGTCTTCCTATAATTGCTCTATCGCCTTTAATAATTACAGGTCTTTCTATTAGTTTTGGATTTTTTGCCATTGCTTGAATCAAAATATTGTCATCTATTTCATCTTTAAGGTTTAGCTCTTTATAAATATCTTCTTTTATCCTCATTAATTCTCTGGGAGAAATATTTAACATTTTTAATGTTTTTTTGATTTGAGATACACTTGGAGTTGATTCCAAATATTTTACAATTTCTATTTGAGAATTATTGTTTTCTAAAACATTCATTGCTTCACGAGATTTTGAGCAACTTGGGTTGTGCCATATAGTGACTTTGTTCATGTTTTTCCTTTATATACTATAGTTTAAAAATTGATTTTGATATTTTGCGAGATTTGTAATATTTATATCAAAGATATTTTTGATACTCTCTTTTGCATCAGCAAAAAATAGGTTAATAATTGGATGTTCTATCTCTTTGTCAATAACTTTTAGATCATCTTCTAGTACAACTAAGATATCTAATATTTTTATCTCTTTGGGAGAGCGCGCCAATACATAACCACCTTTGGCACCCCTAATGCTCTCAATAATTCCTGCACGTCTTAATTTTCCAAGAAGTTGTTCAAGATAGTTTTGAGGAATTTTTGTATTTAAAGCTATCTCTTTGGTTTGCATAGGGGAAGCATCTTTACGTTTAGAGAGTTCACAAATTGCAGCTAGTCCATAAGCTCCTTTTGTTGAGATAAGTGGCACTTCTTAATCCTTTTGCAAAATATTTTTATTTGAATGAAGTATACACTATTTTATACTTAATGTAAAGTGATTTACTCAGGATTAAAATGTTTATAATTTTTCATCATTAGCCTTGAAATAGGGATTCAAGTTAATCCATATTAATTTAGTATGGATTAACCTGAGCAATTTACTTGACTTCTTAACTAATATTAAATATACTTCCGAACTAAATTTTAAAAAATATAAAAATCTTAAGGGAAAATCATTATGAATTATGCAAAAAATGTTACAGAACTTATTGGAAACACACCATTAGTTAAGATAAATATGTGTAGCGATGCCCTTATTTTAGGTAAATGTGAATTTATGAACCCAACACATTCTGTTAAAGATAGAATTGGAAATCATATGATTCAAGAAGCACTAAAAAATGGAAGTATTAATGAAAATACGATAGTAATTGAGCCAACAAGTGGAAATACAGGAATTGCATTAGCCAGTATTTGTGCTAGTTTAGGTATAAAACTTATGTTGACAATGCCAGAATCTATGAGCCTAGAAAGACGACAGCTTTTAAAAGCTTTTGGTGCAGAGTTAGTTTTAACTGATGCAAAAAAAGGGATGCTTGGTGCAGTAAACAGAGCTAAAGAACTAGGAGAAGAGATAGAAAATAGTTTTATCCCTCAGCAGTTTGCAAATCCTGCAAATCCTGAAATACATAGAAGAACAACAGCACAAGAAATATTAAAAGATACAAATGGAAAAGTTGATATTTTAGTTATTGCTGTAGGAACTGGTGGATCAATAACAGGAATTGGTGAAATATTAAAACAACATAATTCTGATATAGAGATAATAACAGTTGACCCTGAAAATTCACCTGTACTCTCTGGTGGTCAACCTGGTCCACATGCGATTCAGGGAATAGGTGCAGGATTTGTGCCTGATACCTTAAATACTGATATATATGGAGAAGTTATAAAGGTTTCAAATGAAGATGCTATTAAAACTTCTAAAAAGTTAGCAAAAGATGAAGGTCTTTTGGTAGGTATATCTTCTGGGGCAAATGTATTTGCTTCAATGTTGGTGGCGAGTAGAGAAGAGAACAAGGGCAAAACTATAGTTACGATTCTTTGTGATACTGGTGAGAGATATTTAAGTGCAGGATTATATGATGAACAAAGGTAAAGAGTATGCAAGACAAAGCATATAGATCAGTTGTTAAAACTATTTCGTGGAGAGCGATAGGAACGCTTGATACAATGATTATTTCGTATTTTATAACCGGTAGTCTTAAAATGGCTGCTTCCATAGGAACTATAGAACTTGTTACTAAGATGATACTTTATTATTATCATGAGCGAGCATGGAATAAAATAAATCTTGGCAGACATAAAGATACAAGTAATGATTATCATATATAAAGGAAAAAAATATGAAAGAAAAGGCAGTAGAGCTAAATACAAAGTTTAAAAACTCTAAGCCTCAAGAAATATTAGAGTATTTCTTAGATGAATATGGTTATAAAGCAGCATTGTCAAGCAGTTTTGGAGCTGAAGATCAAATTTTAACTCATATGATTTTAGATATTGATAAAAAAGCAAATATTTTTACACTAGATACTGGTAGATTGCCTCCTGAAACATATAGTGTAATGGATGCAACAAACTTAAAATATGGTGTAAAAGTGAATGTATTTTTTCCTAAAACTGATGAGGTTGAAGAGCTTTATCAAATACAAGGAATAAATGGATTTTATGAATCAATAGAAAATAGAAAAAAGTGCTGTTATATTAGAAAAATTGCACCACTTAAAAGGGCTTTAAGCGAGTTAGATATCTGGATTACAGGTTTAAGAGCTTCTCAAAGTGTTACAAGAGAAGATTTAAATGTGGTTGAGTATGATGAGGCAAATAACGTTATAAAAATAAATCCATTACTAAACTGGAGTGAAGATGATGTGTGGGAGTTTATAAAAGCTAACAAAGTTCCATATAACTCACTTCATGATGAAGGATTTCCAAGTATTGGTTGTGCTCCATGTACAAGAGCAGTTGAGTCAGGTGCAGATGTTAGAAGTGGAAGATGGTGGTGGGAAAACCCAGAACATAAAGAGTGTGGTTTACACATCAAATAAAGGAGAGGTA
>JAKISR010000056.1 GCA_021648465.1 Sulfurimonas sp.
TTTACTAAGGATGGAGTCAAAAAAATAATAAATGATTTTATAGCCTAATTTGGTGCTTCTGGATTCAAAAAAAGATGAGTTTCTTATAAGCTTAGAGGTGTCGGCAAAGTTATGGAATTATTTGGGTTCATACAAAGAATTAAACAATTCTAAGTTAAAATAAAATGAATAAAGGCAAATCAGACTTAATTAAAAAAATGGGAGCATAATTTTCTACTTTTTCATTAAGCCGTATTTTGTAGTTATTTGTATTCTATATGTATAGAATTTTTCATTTAATCTAATTTATTAAGCTAAACACCACAAAAAGTAAAAAAGCTATAATCCCACTTATAAGAGCGTATGGCAGTTGAGTATTTACATGTTCTACCACTTCACAATCACTAGCAAGTGAAGATATAATAGTTGTATCGGAGATGGGTGAACAATGATCACCAAATATTCCACCAGAGATTACTGCACCAATGCACAATGCCACATTAGCATCCATTGCTACTGCCATAGGAACAGCTACTGGAATCATTATAGAGAATGTTCCCCAACTAGTTCCTGTTGCAAATGCCATTATGGAGCTTAGTATAAATATAGTACCTGCTAAGAGATAAATACTTAAATTTTCATCTGCTAAAGAAGCTAGATATTGCCCTGTTTTTAGCTGCGTTGTAACCTCTCCTATAGCAAAAGCAAAAAGTAAAATAATAGCAATAGGAACAAGTTTAAAAGCTCCACTAAAAGCTGTTTTACCCCAAGTTGAAAAACACATATTATCGCTTAACACATAATAAAAAAGCATAAATATAAGGGTTGTTAGCATTGTATAAAATATAGAGCTAGAACCACTGCCTTTTAGTATGTTGCCATCTCCTGTAATATATAAAAAAACAAATACAAGTATTACCATTAATAAAATTGGTGCTAACATATAAAACATATTTGTAAGGTTTTCATTTATATATTTTATATTATTATAATTATATTTTGCTCTTTTCATTGCTCCTATATCTATGTTAAACCATATAGCTAAGAATGTAACAAGCAAAGCACTCATAGCGTAAAAATTATATAAAACTGAGTCTATAAGGATATCGATAGCATCAACATCTATAACTCCTAATGATTTTTGAGTAGTTACAAGCCCTAAAAGAAGTGCACCCCACCCATTTAATATAATTAAAGAGCTAATAGGTGCTGAAGTTGAATCGCAAACAAAAGCTAATTTTGCATTTGAAATTTTATATTTATTGCAAAAAGGTTTACCAACCGCTCCGGCAATTAACGAAGTTATAGAAGATTCAACAAATATAATTACTCCAACTATATAACTTAAAATCAATGCTGAGCGTGGAGACTTTATTAATGAAATTTTATTTTGCATAAAATCTACAAAACCACCTATCCCCCCAGATTTTTCAATCAAAGCCATAATGCTACCAACTAAAATAGCAAAAGCTAAAGTTTTAAGTATCCAAGCTTTTGATAAAAGAGTACTAAATAGTAAAAACAGAGCTTCAAGAGAGGCAATAATATTAAAATCATTTAAAACAACTATACCTAAAATAATTCCACCCAAAAGGGAAATAATAACATTTCGTGTATATAGTGCTAAAACAATAGCAAGAAGTGATGGAAGTAGTGAAAATGCAGAATTTTCTATATCAAACCAATCAAAATTTGTAAGCTAAAAGTACTAAACCAGCTCTACCAAATTTTTCTCTATAAAGGTCACATTCTTTAGTTTCCACCTCTTTAAACCCGAGTTTTTTATAATCTAGCAATGTATCCAATGAACCTATTTCCACCATTGTTTGAGCTATGCGATAACCTTTAAGTCGTGCAGTAAGCAAACTTTTTTGCATTAAATTTTTTAATATTCCAACATCTAAAAAGCCATCTAACTCTTCCATAACATCAAAAACAAGTGTTCTAGTATTTAGATTAAAATCACATGCATCAAGTATTTTTATAAATTCATTATCTTTTGCATCAACACCTATCTCACTTAATGCTTCTAAAAACACCTCTCTAGTAGCAATTCTTGGCTCATAACTACAAAGAGTACCAACGCTTTTTCCATTAACATGGGCAATTAAAAAATTACTAAAATGACAACTATTTTTTGCAGTAGTATTTGTAAGTTTTTCTAAATTATTTAACACATCTTCATCGGTAGTAAAAATTAGATCAAACATACCAATTTTTTTTCCAGCTCTAGAACTTTTTAAGATCATTTGTGCTAAGAACGACGCATCACTACTTAGAGCTTTTCTTATCTTAATACTCATAATTTCTTTCCATTCTTAAAAATTAATCTATTTCACATATTAGTAATAGTACCATACCTTATGCTAAAAAGTTTCTTAATTCTAATAAGTTTACAAATGTTTTTATATTCGAACCAACAAATAATTTTGGTTGTAAGTGATGATACTAACTCTTCTAAGGCAACTTTGAGCTGTTTTGAAAATAATAAAAAAGTTTTTACTAAGTTTGAGGTAAATATCGGAAAAAATGGTCTTGGTTTAGGTATTGGTAAAATAACACTAAAAACAGATACTAAGGAACCTTTAAAATATGAGGGTGATAAAAAAGCACCTATTGGTATTTTTGATTTAACTCATATATTTGGGTATGAAAAAGATTTAAAATTTAATATGCCATATCTTCATGCTACTAAAAAATTAATTTGTGTAGATGATTCAAATCATAAAAGTTATAACCAAATAATAAATATGCCAAAAAATATGCCAGAGAGTTTTGAGTATATGAAAAGAGATGATAATCAATATGAGTTAGGCATAGTAGTAGCACATAATGAAAATCAAGTTAAAAAAAGAGGCTCTTGTATATTTATACATGTATATAAAACAAAAAAATCTCCAACGGCTGGGTGCACATCAATGAGCCTAAAAAATGTTCAAAAAATAGCTAATTGGTTAAATGAAGAGAAAAATCCTATTTTGATTCAGATTCCTAGTAGCAGAATTAAAGAGATTAAAAAATTATATCCAGAGTTACCTCTGGATTAATAAAATCAACTCTCTTTATCAACCTCTTTACTCATATAATTTTTTGCTGTTATTCCCATTAAAGAGAGTCCAACTCTAAGTGACAATGCTACAACTAAAAGAAGTTTTAAAAGCTTTGCTTCATTATCAGTCCCAATAATTCTACAATCATAATAAAATTTATGTAAAGATGCAGCAAGTGCTTTTAAATAATCAGGTAATTTTTGAACCTGTCTTGAGCTAAAAGCATCTTCTACTATTTCAGGTAATAGAAGTGCATCAAACATCAAAATATCTGCATCTTCATCTAAGTTTATAAGTGAAGCTGACATAATTTCTTCATGAGTTAATTCACTTTTAGAAAGAATAGTTTGTATTCTTGCATGAGCATACTGAATGTAAAAAATAGGATTTGAACTATCTTGCTTTTTAAATTCTGCTAAATCAAATTCAAGGGCTGTATCACTTTTTTTAGACGCAAAAATAAATCTTAATGCATCAGCACCAATTTCATCAACTATATCGCTCATAAGAATTACATTACCTGCTCGTTTGCTCATCTTATATGGCTCACCATCTTTAAGTAAACTAACCATTTGAGAAAGAAGTGTTTCAAGCTTATTGCTATCATAACCAAGATACTCAACTGCAGCATTTACACGAGGAATATAACCATGATGATCTGCACCCCAAATATTGATATAATAATCATATCCACGCTCAAACTTTTGATTATGATAAACTATGTCCCCAGCTAAGTAAGTTGGACGACCGTCTTCACGAACAACAACTCTATCATTATCATCGCCTTTAGCCTCAGATGCTATCCAAATTTTATCATCTTTTGAATAGATTGCATTTTTATCAGTTTTAACCATTTTAGCCATAACTCTATCCCAATCTTTATAGAGTGATGATTCATTTACAAATGTATCAAAGAATATATTGAGATTGCCTAAATCTTTAGTGATAATCTCCATAACACCATCTTTTGCCCAAAGTGCTAATTCTTTGTAACGAGATTCATCATTAAAAATCTCTTTACCAAAATTTTCTATGGCACCATTTGCAAGACCTTCTAAGTATTCTCCACGATAATAACTCTCTGGATACTCAACATTTTCACCTAGTATATTTTCACGAGCATAAAGAGCAATAGAAAGACCAAGTAGGTCTATCTGATTACCAGCATCATTTACATAATATTCAGCTGTAATATCAAACCCAAGATGTTTTGCAAGTCTATATAGTGTATCTCCATAAACCGCACCTCTTGCATGACCTATGTGAAGAGGACCAGTAGGGTTTGCACTAACAAACTCTAAGAGAATTTTCTCTTTCTTTTCTTGTTTTGCAAAATCTTTTTGATTTTCTAATGCCCAAAGTGCATACTCATTTAAGAAATTTTCACTTAGACGAAAGTTTAAATAGCCTTTAACTGGTTCAACACAAGAAAAAACTTCATTATCACCAAAAGAAGAAGCTAATTCTTCAGCAATTATTATAGGAGATTTTCTTAACTCTTTTGCTAAAGAGAAAGCTATTGGAGTAGCAAAATGACCAAAAGAACGATCTTTTGGTTTTTCTAAAATAACATCACGACCAAATTTTTCGCGTAAAAGCGATGACACTCGTTGTTTCAAAAATTATACTTGTTTTGTAGTTTTAGGAGCTTCTGTTGAAGCTACTTCTTCACTAGATTCTACTTTTTTTGGAGCTTCTGTAGATACATTTTCAGGAGTATCATTTTTCATTTCAGATTTAAAATTTTTAATCCCTTTTCCAATACCTTTTGCTAATTCAGGTATCTTTTTTGCACCAAATAGTAATATAACTATTCCAAATATTATTAGTAATTCTGTTCCACCAGGCATTCCCATACTTATCCCTTATATAAAATTAAGTTGAAAATTATAACTATATTTTGCTGTATATTCTCTTATCACAACATACAGTTATCGTATTAATCTATATCTTCCCATGTTTGTATAAATTCATTTATCTCATTATCTGAAACTTTTACCCTTGCTGCTATTGCAATAATTCTTAATATTTTAGCAGCTTTTTTTAAATCGTCATTTACAATTAAGTAATCATACTCACTAATTCTTTGAATCTCTTTTCTTGCCATTTTCACACGACGATCAATCACTTCTTTAGCATCTGTAGATCTTGCTTCTAGTCGTTTTTTAAGTTCTGAGAGAGTTGGAGATGAAATAAAAACAGAAGTAGTAATATCTCCAAGTCTATTTGTTACAATTGTATTTCCTTGCACATCTATATCAAAAAGAACTAATTTTCCCTCTTTTAAAGCTTTTTTTACAGGTTTAATAGATGTTCCATAGTAGTTTCCATGAACAAAAGCATACTCAAGAAACTGATCTTCATCAATATCTTTTTTAAATTCTTCTTCATCAACAAAGTGATAGTGAACACCATTCACTTCTCCTTTTCTTATTGGACGAGTTGTAGTAGATATTGAAAAATAACACTCACCAATATCATTAATAACTTCAGCTAACAAAGAGCTTTTCCCTGATCCACTTGGACCCGAGAGAACTAATATTGCTCCACTTTTATGATTCACTATTTTTCACCTATTGTTATATTAATGTTTATTTTCATATTTTTCATTGAAGCTACTACATCTTCATTTGAAAGGGCTAGAAGTAGTTTTTTAAGAGCTTCTACACCATCATTATCTGTAGTTATTTTTTGGTTTTGAGGAATATCTTGAGGAGTTTCACTCTCCTCTTTGAACTTTTCTTTTAAGTTTGATTCAGACTCTACGCTAAACTCTTCGAGTTCATCAACCTCTGTACCTTCCTCAGATTCTCTTGGATTCTCTTGGGGCACTTCTTCACCAATAGCAATTTTTAAATCTCTAGCTGTTAAAGAATCAATACCTAGTAAAACATCACCATCTATTTCACTCTCTAAATCTTCACTACTTAACTCTCCAACAGCACTCTCAATTTGAGATTCTAAATCTTCTTCAGATTTTATATCTTCATCTATTTCTGTATCTTCATCAGATTCATTTGAATTTTCTGCAGTTACTTCCTCAAGCTCTTCAACTTCCTCACTTACTTCCTCTAATTCATCAAGTTTTAATTCTTCTTCAGATTCTAGCTCTGATTCACTTTCTGTGCTAATCTCTTCAAGTTCATCCACTTCTGTAGCTTCATTGAATTCACTTGAACTATCTTGAGTTACTTCTTCTCTCACTTCCTCTAATTCATCAAGTTCTGATTCTGATTCAGACTCTGTGCTAATCTCTTCGAGTTCATCAAGTTCATCAACTTCTGTAGCTTCATTGAATTCACTTGAACTATCTTGAGTTACTTCTTCTCTCACTTCCTCTAATTCATCAAGTTCTGATTCTGATTCAGACTCTGTGCTAATCTCTTCGAGTTCATCAACTTCTGTAGATTCACTGGATTCACTTAAATTCTCTGTAGTTACTTCCTCTGATTCATTTTCAGTCTCTTCTAGAAGATTTTGAACTTCTTGAAGATCCTCTTTATCAAAGATACTATCAGTTTCAGTTTCAGATTCTAAATCAAATTCAATATCATCAACTTCTATATCTTCTTCGGATTCACTTAAATTATCTTCAGTTACTTCCTCAAGCTCATCATCAATGTTATCTAGTAGTTCATCAAGATCATCTTCTTCTGTTTCAATATCTTCTAATTCATCTAAATTTAAATCTTCTTCAATTTTATTTTCTTCTTCAATTTCATCTATAGAATCTACATCTCTTTCTGTCGTTTCATCAAGTTCGATAGTATCTAAATCTTTTGCGAAGGAAGCAAACATTTCAACTAAGTCCGTAGGCAAAAAAGGTTTTTTTAGTGTTGAAGTAAAACTATCTATAACTTCGGCATCTTTAGAGTGTATATATAAACTTTTTTTAAATTTTATTTTATTGTTTAACTCTTGCATAAAAATTTCATTATATAGAACATCATCGATAATTAATAAATCATAGCTCCCAGATTCTATTGAATCAAGATTATCAACAACTTCCACTTCATCTGAAGTTTTTTGTGCACTCAGATTTACTAGTTTGTTAACTACTGGATTATCATTAATAAGTAATATTTTCATTCTAAATTTCCTTTGTTAAGCTCATTTAATATTATTGTATCAAAAAAAACTAAAAAAACATCTCTAAATAATTAAAAGCTTCTTGCATTTGTAATTTTAAAATTAACATAGTAGCACCAAGTGTTGCGATTAAAACAACAAAAGAAACCATTATTTTTATTGGAAAACCAATCACAAGAAGATTAAACTGAGGCATAGTCTTCATAAGCATTCCAAATATCACATCAGCAAGCCAAGAAAGAGCTATAATAGGAAATGCGATCATAAAACCAACTAAAAACATATTTGAAGTTGCTTGTATTATATAATCAAAAAGATTTTCACTCATCATAAAACCACCTAGTGGAACATGTTGTAATGATTCCCCTATAAAAAGTAATATCCAATGATGCATATCCATTGAAAACAGAACCATAAGAGCCATTAATGATAAGAATTGTGAAATTATTGGCATTGATACACCAGATATTGGATCAATTGCACTAGCTAGTGAAAACCCCATCATAAAAGATATTATTCCACCAGCAAATGTTATTACATTAAATGCTATTTGTAATATTACCCCTATTACTAAACCAAAAAGCAATTCACCAAGAATCGCTATAGCTATACTTGGGATAGTTATAGGTATCTCAAGTGGTGGCATAGAAGAGTAAAAAACAATAGCAAAGAAAAATGCCATAGATGCTTTTACAGTACGAGGTATACCTTTATGAGAAAATATTGGAATTGCCATAAAAAGTGCTGCAAATCTAAAAAAAAGAAGTATAAAACCAACTACATAAGTATCACTAAAAACTTCTATCCAGGACATTATTTCACTTTTATAAGTTCTTTATTTTCAAGTTTATAAACTTTATTACATTTGTATGCTAACTCTTGGTCATGTGTAACAAGTACCATACCTGCATTATTTTCGTAAATATACTCAAAAAAAATATCCATAACTTCATTTGCTGTTTCTTTATCTAGATTACCAGTTGGTTCATCTACAAAAAGAACTTGGGGTTGTTTTGTTAATATTCTAGCGATAGATACTCTTTGTTGTTGTCCACCGGACAACTCTGTTACTTTTTGATTCATCTGCTTATTTATTTTAAGTTTTTCAAGAAGTTTACTATCAATATCTGTATTTGACAATATAGCAGCTACCTCAAGATTTTCCATAGCGCTAAACCCTTTAAATAGGTAATGAGATTGAAAAACTAATCCTAATTTATCTCTTTTTATTTGTGCTATTTTTTTTTTATTCATACTTGCAACATCTTCACCAAACAAAAATACCGTACCATTATCAGGCATTAAAAGAGTAGATAGTATATTTAGTAACGTTGATTTTCCACTTCCACTAATTCCTATTATTGCTATTGATTCTTTTGATTCTAAATTAAGTGAAATATCACAGAAAAGTTCATACTCAAATGTGTGTGATATATTTTTTGCAGATAATAAGTTCATAAAAAGATTATAGCTAATTTATTTGATGACTTAGTTATTAAATATTTTATTGCTTCCTATGCGTGAACGATTATCCAATTTTTTAGCATATAACCTCTCAACAGCTTTTTTCATAATATAAGCTATATAACCACTAAAATACATATTAAAAATTTTAGATACCGCATAACTTCTTCCTAATGCAATTAATACACCACGAGATTTTATTTTATGTACTTCCAATGGCTTATTATTAATCAAGTTATTTATATTTTTTGCACATAATTCAGCCATTTGTTCCGCTGTATCAGCTGTAGGAGCTATAGCTTCATTGGCCTCATTATAAATTGATGTACAGTCACCTATAACAAAAGCATTTTTCTGATTTGGTATCTCTAAATACTTATTTGAAACAACATAACCTCTTTCATTTTTTTCTATATTTAAATCGTATATAAGATGATTTGGTTCAACTCCACCAGCAAATATTATAAAATCCATATGCATCACTTCGCCACAACTTAGTTTTACACTATTTTTTGTAACTTCTACAACTTTTCTATTATTTTTAATCACTATTTCTAAGTCTTTTAATCTTTTATTTGATTTTTGTACTAGTTTTTCATCTATACCTTTTAATATATGATCACCAGAATTTATAATAACTATATTTAATTTTCTACATATAAAATGATTATGAGAATAAAACTCTAATGAAAAAGAAGCCATTTGTGCGGCAATCTCAACTCCACTAAGCCCTCCACCAGCAATTATAATATTTAAAGCATGACAACTTGTTCCACTCTCATCAACTCTCCTAAAAAGAGACATTTCAAATTTTTGCTTAAAATACATTGCTCGATGAAGTGCTTTTATACCATAAGCATGTTCTCTAAGACCAATAACATTTGACATAAATTTTGTACGAGAACCCACTGCTAATACTAGATAATCATATTTAAACCTATTAATAGATGTAATAACTTTTTTATTGCTAAAATCTATACTTGTTACATCCTGCTTATAAAAAGATACATTATCATTGAAGCCTGTACAAAATGTATATAAATCAACTGTAACTTGTGCAAAATCTTCTTCACTGGCAATCAAATCATAAACTTCTGTTTGCATAAAATGATATGGGTTTTTGTCTAGAAGTGTGATTTCATTTTTTGGATTTTTTGCTAATTTCTCAATGGTACGTAGTCCAGCATAACCACCGCCGATAACTATAATTTTATTTTTACTCAATGCCAACCTTTATGGTTTAATGGTTTATCCGAAAAATTATATCATTTTTATTATAGAAGTATATTAAAAGTTGTGATTTGGAGTTTTAAAAGAGGTTTTAAAGAATTGGGTAAGCAGATATGCTTAACCCATTTGTGCAGCAACTTCAGCAGCGAAGTCATCTTCTTTTTTCTCAATTCCTTCACCAACTTCAAAGCGAATAAATTCAGTAATCTCAGCAGTTCCACCAAGAGTTTTAGCAGCAGCAGTAATTGCTTGTGCTACTGTTAATTTATCATCTAAAACATACTGTTGGCTTAGTAATGCTTGCTCTTGATCTAACATCGTGTTATCAAGGATGAAACGAGCTATTTGACCAGGAATAATTTTATCCCAAATTTTCTCAGGTTTACCTTGTTCTTTTAACTTAGCTTTGATATTTGCTTCAGCTTGAGCCATAACATCATCAGTAAGTTGTAATTTAGAGATGTATTGAGGTACATTTTTAAGAGGCTTTTTAAGACGAGCTAACTCTTCATTATCTTTCTTAAGAGCTTCTATTCTACCCTTAGTTTCACTCTCAACATATGCAGCATCAAAGTCTGTATATGAAAGAGTTGAAGGTTTCATAGCAGAAACATGCATAGCAACTTGCTTAAGTATAGCTCTCATACCTTCAGCAGTTTTTTCACTGTCACACTTAGCAATTAAAATAACAGCTATACGATTGTTTGAGTGAATATAGCCATTAAGTGCGGTTGTTAAGTCAGCGTTAAGAGTACCAAAACGACGAAGCTCAATTTTCTCACCAATCTTATTTATAGATTCTGCAAATAATATGCCAAATTCTGAAGAGTTAAATGCAGCTACATCAGAAGGTTGATTTGTATAAATCTCTTTTGCAGAATCTTTTACAAGATTTTGAAAACCTTCATTTTGAGCAACAAAATCTGTTTCAGAGTTAATCTCAATAACAGTAGCTTTAGAAAAATCTCGTGCAATAACAATACCAGCAAGACCTTCAGCAGCAACTCTATCTGCTTTTTTAGCCGCTTTTGCAATTCCTCTTTCTTTTAACCACTCAGTTGCTTTTACCATATTTCCATCACTCTCAACTAGAGCTTTTTTACAATCCATCATAGGTGCGTCAGTAGCCGCTCGTAACTCTTTAACCTGTGCCGCTGTAACTGCCATAGTTATGCTTTCTCTGTTGCTGCTGGTGCTTCAGGAGTAGCTTTTACTTCTACTGCTGGAGTTTCAGTTTCAGATACCTCTTCTTCAACTTGCTCATCTTCTGCAGGTGCATCACGAAGTGCTTTACCTTCATTTATAGCTTCAGTCATCTCACGACAAAAAAGTTGAATTGAACGAATTGCATCATCATTACCAGGAATTGGATAAGTAATTAAATCTGGATCACAGTTAGTATCTAGTGGAGCTACAATTGGGATGTTTAAACAACGAGCTTCTAAAACTGCAATATGTTCTTTAACTGCATCAACCACAAAAAGCATATCTGGAAGTTTTTTCATATTTCTAATTCCACCAAAATATGCAGAAAGTTTCTCTTTTTTTCTCGCAAGCATTAAAGCTTCTTTTTTAGTTAAAAGATCAATTTGACCATTTTCTTGCATCTCTGTAATTACATCAAGTTTACGGATAGATTTTTGAATAGTTGGAAAGTTAGTCAACATACCACCTAGCCATCTGTTATCTACATATGGCATATTACAAGCAATTGCTGCATCTCTTATAGAGTTACGAGCTTGTTTTTTAGTGCCAACAAAAAGTATTGTTTGGCCTTCAGCTGCAGCATCTAAAACAATTTGGTACGTGCTACGAAAATAACGAAGAGTTTTTTGTAAATCTATAATATAGATATTTTTACGAACACCAAAGATATATTTTTTCATTTTTGGGTTCCAACGGCGAGTTTGGTGTCCGAAGTGTACACCACATTCTAATAGGTCTTTCATAGTTACCATTTAAGGTCCTTTAAGGGCTATTATTTCAAGCCAGAAATTTATCAGTTTTGCTTTGGTAATATCGAACAATTATTTCTTAAAAAAGAAGTTGCACTGATATTTTGATATATACCTGTTAATATTTTCTTGTTTAAATTAAAAGAAAAATCCGCGAATTATACTTAAAATATATTTAAAAGTAGCTTTTTTACTCTTTATGTTTGTAGTGTTTCCAAAATTTAAATCTGAAGTGCAACTTTTAAAAAAATGAAAAATGAAAGTTGTAGATTTAGATTTGAAGTAGTTAGATGTTAAAATCTTTACTTTAAAATCCGACCAAAGATAAGGAAGTAAAT
>JAKISR010000099.1 GCA_021648465.1 Sulfurimonas sp.
TACTTCCTTATCTTTGGTCGGATTTTAAAGTAAAGATTTTAACATCTAACTACTTCAAATCTAAATCTACAACTTTCATTTTTCATTTTTTTAAAAGTTGCACTTCAGATTTAAATTTTGGTTTTTACTTATATTAGTATCAATATTTTATTTAAATTTTATTTACCATATACTATAATAACTATATATCATTGACTAATACATAGGGTTACTTGGAGTACATTATGCATATTCATGAAAGAAGACGTTCTCACGGAACTTATAAACCAAATTTATTTTTTTTACTACAGATTATAATAATTTGTTTTATTGCGTATATAATAATTCAATTTAACTTTGGAACTGGTATTGCGTACACTACAGTTGCTATATCAATCATGTTTATTATATATTTCTATATGAGAAGAAATGAAGTTATAAACCGTGAAGTTATTGAAAGAGATATTGTTGATGGAAAAATCATTCATCATAATGATTAATACTACCAAAATTCAATTAAATCTTTAAATACTCTGTAAAGATTTTCAACCTCTTTTTTACTTGTTCTCTCATTAACACTATGAATGGTGTCATTTATTACACCAAATTCTATTACATCAACATTATACTGAGCTATAAATCTAGCATCTGAAGTTCCACCAGCTGTTGAGTGTTTTGGTTTGCTACCTGTTATTTTTTCTATAGACTTATCAATATTTTTTACTACTTTAGTATCTATGTCAGTCTTAAATGGATATGAGCCTTGAGTTAATTTAAGTTCATATTCTAAATCTTTAAAATTTTTAGCAATAAACTCTTTAACCTCTTTTTGAGTAGTTAAAGTAGTATTTCTTACATTAAACATCATTTCAAGATGATTTGGTGTAACATTTGTTACTTGCATACCAGCTCTAATATCTGTTATAACAAATTTACTTGGACTAAAAAACTCATCTCCTTCATCCAAATTAATACCAGCAATACTAGGTAAGATATTTGAAATATTATGAATTGGATTTATTGCCTTCTCTGGATATGCTGCATGCCCTTGTTTACCTTTTAAAGTTAAATAACCATTTATAGAGCCTCTTCGTCCCACTTTTATGGCATCACCAAATTTTTCTTCACATGTTGGTTCTGCAACTACAACAGCATCAGGAAGCATAGAGTTTTCTTTTAGGTATTTTAAAACTTCAACAGTACCATAATTTGCATCACCCTCTTCATCAGAAGTGAGTAAAAGAGAAAGTGTTCCTTTAAAATTTGTAGTTTCTTTAACAGCTTGCATAAATGCTGCTACTCCACTTTTCATATCTTGCGAGCCGCGACCATAAATATAATCATCTTTTTCTACTGCTTCATAAGGGTTAGTTTCCCATCCTTTACCTGCTGGAACAACATCTACATGACCCGCAAAACAAAGATGCTCACCATACCCAAATTTTTTATATAAAAAAAGATTTTTAACATCTTCTACATCAATGCGTATTGCTGTAAAATCTGGCAAATAGTTTTCTATAAAATCTAAAAGTCCACCATCATCTGGTGTCTCACTTTTTGAACCAATAAGATATTTAAAAAGCTCTATAATTTTCATTTACTACCTGGATTATCATAAAATATATATGAAGTTGCATAATCACTTATTTCAAAATAAAGCTTTTTTTCTCCATCGTCAACTTTAAAATTTTGATTTATATCTAAATAACCATATCCATAACGGTAAGTTCTAGGGGAATTTCCTTGTGTTGCTTCTGCAGTTGAGAGTTTATCTATTTTTATAAATCTTTTTACAAGTTTTTCACCCATATAAATATCAAGCACACCGTCTGTACCAGTCCAGTTTTGGATACTTCTTCCTATCTTATTCTGCGTTTCTTGAGTACACCCAGAAATCATAATAGTTATTGTTACTACTAAAATAATAAAAAGTTTATTCATTTATTCTCCAATTATTTAAAATTTGATTATACATATTTTATTTTCTACCTGTCAAGCTTATACCCCAATAATTCCATACCAAATTAGACAACAAGCTTGATTGCTCTATAATTAGGTACTTCAAAGCGAAAAAGTCACACTCAAAGACTTCACCCAACGGGTGTAACTTTTTCCAAAACAAGAG
>JAKISR010000057.1 GCA_021648465.1 Sulfurimonas sp.
ATTCTCTTGTTTTGGAAAAAGTTACACCCGTTGGGTGAAGTCTTTGAGTGTGACTTTTTCGCTTTGAAGTACCTAATTATAGAGCAATCAAGCTTGTTGTCTAATTTGGTATGGAATTATTGGGGTATAAAAACCTAATACTTCAGTACTGAAAATACCAAACAGATACAGATACAAAATAACCGATAATGATAATTCGTGCATACTTCATGTGTGAGCAAAAGTATAGATACCTAGTGGTTTACCCATTTCATGTTTAGCTTCTTTTGATAAATCAACCGTAAGCATCAATGTCAATATTTTAATTATTATCTTCCTTTTTGATATAATGCACTCCTATTGATTTATCTCTAGCTAAAGCTGCTATAACTATCTCTTTTGCAGTCAACAACCTAAATTTAAGTAATTTTCCAATTTTTCGCTCTAGTAGTACATTGATTTGATTTAATGCTTTATTTAATCCTCTTTTTGTCCTAACTATAGAAACATTTTCCCACATGATTTTACGAAGTTGATTCTTTTTTTCTTTATCGTCTTTTAAACTCATAACCTCATCACTAACATCAAACTCTATAAATTTTTTATTTATTTTAGTTTTTAAGAGCTTTTGAGCTGTTTTTTTTGCAAAAACAAGACCTTCTAAAAGTGAATTTGAAGCGAGTCTATTTGCACCATGTACTTTTGTAGATGCAACTTCACCAATCGCATATAAATTCTTAACATTTGGTACAGAACCGTTAAGGTCAGTTTTTATACCACCTATTGCATAATGAAATGCTGGTGATATAGGAACTCTTTGAGTAGGAACATTAAAACCAATATCTTGTAAATTTTTAAAAATATTTGGAAATCTTTGCATAAAATAATGGTATTCAAAGTTTTTAAGTGATAAATAAATTTTTGATCCTGTTTTTTTAGAGTAATCATATATCGCTTTAGAAACGATATCTCTTGAAGCAAGTTCTCCTCTATCATCATAATCAAATAAAAATCTTCTACCCTCTTCATCTTCAATAGTTGCACCCTCACCACGAAGAGCTTCAGTTAGTAGGAGCTTTTGTGCATATTGAGTATTTACGTATACCGTTGGATGAAATTGCATCATCTCCATATTTTCTAATTTTATACCTTTTAAAACGCACAAACCTTGTAAATCAGCACTAATACATGGAGCGTTGGTATGATACTCATAAAGTGAGCCTACTCCACCACTAGCAATTATTACGCTGTTAGCATATATATTTCTACTCTCTCTATGATCAAGAATTGTAACCCCATAACACTCACCATCTTTTATAAGAAGATCAACTACTCTAGCATTACCAAGCATTGGATGTAGATTTTTAGAGAGTAAAAAATGGTGCATATATCTACCAGTTGCATCTCCACCAGCATGAAGTATTCTCTCTCTTGAGTGTGCAGCTTCTTTAGTATAAAGTAAGTTTCCATCATCATCACTATCAAAAATAAATCCACGCTTTATCAAATCATCAATCGTATCTCTGGAATTCTCACTCATTGTTAAAACTGCTTCTTCATTACAAAGACCAGCTCCTGCTTCTAATGTATCTTTAACATGAGAAGATATATCATCATCATCTACTGCAAGCGCTATTCCACCTTGTGCGTAGAAGCTATTACATTTAAAAGTTTCTCTTTTATTTATGATAAGAACTTTTTTATCAGATGGTAGATGCAAAGCAGCATATAACCCAGCTACTCCAGCACCTACTATTATCACATCATATTTCATTTTTATTCATCACAACTTTCATTATTATCATGACTTTTAAGAATTGGTTTCTTAATGATAAACTCAATATTTTCATCACCTGTTGGTGCTTTTTCTAAATAATAAGGATCTGCTTTATATCCACACCCACTTAAACTTAACAAAAACATTGCTATAATTACCATATGAAAAATGCTAGTCAAATTATTAATTCTCTTCAATATAAACCTCAATTTTCTAAACTATCTTATTTTAAATGTATCAAAACTATACAAAGTATGTTCACACCACCTGTACAAAAAATGATTAATTTTGCCTATATTAAAAACAAAACTTTGTTTTTTGTTTTTAATCACCCTGTTGGAAAACAAGAATTTGATAATAGTATACAAAGTATTAAAAGTGCTTTAAATTTTCACTTACCAGATGAATGTCGCGAATGTGAAAAAAGTTTATTTGATGATATAAAAGCTTTTGTAACTCATACACCTAAAAAAAAATTATCTGAAGAAAATAAAAAGGTAGAGTACTTTTATAAAGAACGCGCAAGTGGAGAGCTTGAAGTCAATATAAAAGATAAAAAACTAAACTCTCTAGTTCGTAGTATTCAAGAGATTATAAAAGATAAAAATGACTCTTAGAGAGACTATAAAACAACTTCCTTCTTCTGCTGGAATATATCAATATTTTGACAAAAATGGACAAATTCTTTATATTGGTAAAGCTAAAAATCTAAAAAATCGTGTAAAGAGTTATTTTAACTTTACTCCAAGCATAGGTGCAAATTTAAACTTATCTCTTAGAATTAAAAAAATGATAAATCAAACTACTTCTATGAATTATATAATTGTAAACTCTGAACATGATGCTTTTATACTGGAGAATTCACTTATTAAGCAGTTAAACCCAAAATATAATATTTTACTTCGTGATGATAAAACATACCCATATATTTATATAGATAATTCAAAAGAATACCCAAGATTTGAAATAACTAGAAAAATTATTAAATCATCTAATATTAAATACTATGGTCCTTACTCTATTGGTGCAAGAGATATTTTAGATTCTATTTATGAGATATGTAAACTTGTACAAAAAAAAGGCTCTTTAAAATCAAAAAAACTATGTCTTTATCATCAAATAGATAAATGCCTAGGACCATGTGAACTAAACATATCAAGTGAAGAGTATAAAAAAGAATTAGATTTTGCAACAGAATTAATTCAAAACAAAAAAGTTCTTATTCGTAAACTTACCGATAAAATGACTTTTTATGCTGATAATGAACGCTTTGAAGAGGCTTTAGAAATTAGAGATAGAGTTCAAAGAATACAAAAAAGTGAGATTAAAAGTGAAATAGATTTTGCAAGTGATGAAAATTATGATATTTTTGCTTTTAAAAACATCAATAACAGAGGTGTAATTGTTAAGATTTTTATGAGAAATGGGAAAATAATATCTTCATCTTATGAGTTTATATCTTTAAATGAAGGATTTGATGAAAGTGAAATATATCAAAGAGCTTTAATAGGGCTTTACGCAGGTGAAAAACCACCTATTATAGCACCAATACTAGTAGCATGTGAATTTGAAAATAGAAAAATAATAGAGCAACATTTAAGTACTATTTTTGAAAAAAAAGCTCAAATTAAAATACCAAAAATAGGCAATAAAAAACATCTTATAAATTTAACTATTTTAAATGCTTATGAACTCTTAAAAAAAGATACATTAAATGATACTACAAAAATTCTTTTTGAAATAAAAGATCTTTTTAATCTGGATAGACCCCCTTATCGCATTGAAATTTTTGACAATTCTCATATGGCTGGAGTTGCTACAGTTGGAGCTATGGCCGTGTATGAAAACTCAAAATTTGATAAAAAAAGCTACCGAGTGTATCATCTTAATGCTAAAGAAGAATATGCTCAAATGAAAGAAACTTTAACTAAAAGAATAGAAAGTTTTTCTAAAAACTCTCCTCCTGATTTATGGGTTTTAGATGGTGGCTCCACACTTTTAAAATTAGCTATAGATATTTTACAATCTAATGGAGTATTTTTAGATGTAATTGCTATATCCAAAGAAAAAATAGATGCAAAAGCTCATAGAGCAAAAGGGAAAGCAAATGATATTTTACACACTAAGGATAATATTTTTAAACTGAAAAACAGCGATAAAAGACTTCAACTATTGCAAAACTTAAGAGATGAAGCACATAAATGTGCTATAAATTTCCATAGAAAAACAAAGTTAAAACTCGATCAAGAAAGTCAACTTTTGACTTTAAATGGAATATCTAAGGCAAAAATTATTAAATTACTAAGCCATTTTGGAACATTTGAAAAAATAAAAGCGTTAAATATTAAAGAAATAAATTCTGTTTTGAGCAAAAAAGATGCTCAAATTATAAAAAACATTTATAAATAAGTTTTTTTTTAAACTATTAATGATATATTAATGCAATTATTATCTTAAAACATATAAGGTTTTTTATGAATAAAATTATACCAAGAGAAAAAGAATATATTTTTGATGGTAAAGTAGCCTTAAGTCAAACAGATTTAAAAGGAAGAATTACATTTGTAAATAGAAAGTTTTGTGAAATATCTGGTTATGAAATACAAGAACTTCTTGATGGCAAACACAATATAATAAAACACCCCGATATGCCGAGTAGTATATATGAAAAAATGTACAAAGTATTAAAAAGTGATAGAAGCTGGAGTGGCTTAATTAAAAATCTTAGAAAAGACAGTAGTTACTACTGGGTTGACTTAGAGATTATACCTGTTAAAAATAAAGAAAAAAATATAACTGGGTATATATCAATAAGCAAACCTGCTCCAAGAAAAAATATTGCAGATATTGAAAAAACATATGAAGAACTACAAAACAGTACGATATAAGGGGTTTATATGCTAATTTATAACTATAAAAAAGAGTTTCTAGGGATTGATGAGGTAGATTTAGAAATTTTAGGCTTTTCTGATTTAGCAGATCTTCGTGCAGAGGCAGCAGATTTTGCAGACTTATTTGTAAAAACACCTGGTTTTATACATAATTTTAAACATGTTCATTGGATTGACTACATAACATGTAATGATATTGGTGTTGAATCAAAAGCTATAATTAATATAAAAGGTAAAATATATTCAACAATTCTGGATATTAAACCTATATATCTTGTTGATAACCCATCTAAAAAAGCATTTATTGTAAATTTAATTAAAGTTAGAGCTTTAAGTGCATCTCAATGTGAAAAAATTGCTTCTGATATTCTTGAAAAACCATCACCACAAACTGCTACTGGTTCTAGTGAATTATTTACAGCACCAGGTTCAATAATTCATAGTAAAGAAGATGCTCACATTCAAGAAGATATTGGTGAAATTACTTATGACCCTTATGCAGCATCAGATGCAAATACCAACTTTAATGCAGTAGAAGATATTTATGAAAACACTCCTACGATAAATGATACTAAAACAAGCCATGAAGCGCCAATAGACATTAATTTTGAAGATAGTGCTATTGATGATTCTTATATATCAGGTACACCTACTAAAATATCTTCTGAAGAACCAAAATATCAAAAAAAAGTTATTGAAGAAGAAAATGAAGATATAGATGATAGTGCTGATTATGTTTATGATCCACATTTAGCTTCTGATGAGTTAGGTCTTCCAATTGATTTAGTTGAGGAGTTTATACAAGATTTTATTTCTCAAGCAGAGAGTTTTAAAGATGATTTATATGAACATATAGAAACTAATAATATAAGTAATTTAAAGATACAATCACATAAACTTAAAGGTGTTGCCGCAAATTTACGAGTTGAAGCTGCCTTAGATACTCTAACTATAATTAACACTTCTGACAACATGGATGAAATCGTTATGAATCTAAATAAGTTTTATAAAGTAATTGCTAAATTATCAAACAAAAGTAATAGAACCAATAAAGCTATTAGTACTGTTAATGATAGTGACGAAAGTGATGATTTCATATTATCGCTTAAGGATGATGATGTAAACACTACTGAAGCTAATACCACTACGAATGATGAAGTACTAAAAACTACTATCGATGAAACCAAAGAAGATAAGAGTAGTGAAATTGTTACTCAAGAAATTACAGAAGATGAAATAACAAAAATTAATATAATTCAAGACTATGATAAAGAATCAATTGCAAATGATATGGGTTTGAATATAACTAGCTTTAATGAATCATTTGATGAATATATAAGTGAAAGTAAAAAGTTAGTAAGCTCGATTGTTAGTGCTTATAAAGATGATGATTTAGATAAATGTAAAAATATAGCTATACAAATAAAAGGTATGAGTGATAATATGAGAATGCATGAATTAGATAATGAACTTAATACAATAATGAATTCAACAGATATTAATGAGTTAGCTGAATTATTAGATAATATAATATCAAAATTAAATAAATTTTCTAACTCTGAAAGTTAACAGATGCAGCTTGGATTAAATAATAGACTGAAAATAATTAGTCTTATCCCTATAATTGTACTGTTTTCTATAACAAGCTATTACGTTTATACTTCGTTTATACAATATAAACAAACACAACAACTACAATATACACTAGATCAAAATAATTATATAAATGAAATTATTGGTAACCTAGCTCGTGAAAGTGGTATTAGTGCTATATATATTGGCAATAGAAAAGAAAATATAAAAAAATCTCTTGTTGAACAAAGAAAAATTGTAGATAAAAAAATTTCCAACTATATAAAATACTCTGAAGATATGAGAAAATCACATACACATTCAGAAAATGAAAATGAAATCTCCTGCGTAATATGTGATAATATAAAAAGTGTGTCTTTTGCTGTTGAAGAAATAAACTCTATAAGATTACTAATTAATAATAATAAAATAAAATTTAATGAAATGTTTATTGATTCATACAGCACCATACAACAAAAACTTATGAAACAGATTGAACAAATTGCAGACAGTCATTCAGACAAAGAGATAAATGAACTATATAATTTATACATCGATATGGTAAAAGCCAAAGAGTTTTCAAGTATCGAAAGAGGATATATCTCATATATTATCTCAAGCTCAACTAAATTAAAAGAGGTAGGATTAAATAATTGGTTATCTATAATTGGTAAAGCCGATTCATTAAACTATGAAAGAGTAACAAATAAAGATATAGTTGATAAACTTCATGCTTTATTTACAAATCAACGTAGCATAAAACTAATAAAAAATATAAACTCAAAAAGAACAGAGTTAATTACAACTTCTAAACAAGGAAAATATACAATCTCTTCTGCTGATTGGTTTACAATTCAATCAAAAAAAATTAAAATCATTTCTGATGCAGAAAGATTATTATCATCTGCAATGAATGAAAGAGCTTTAACTGTACAATCAGAATCTCTTCAAGTTCTTATTATAACATCAGCAATTTGGATAATTGCTATAATACTTGGTATTCTTGGTTATTTACTATCTCATGAAATTTCAAACAATATAAGACATCTTGAAGATGTTCTTAAAAAAGTTGCGGTAGATGGGGATTCAAAGAAAAAAATAAATCTTCATACTTCAGATGGAACCAATGAAGCATATGAATTCTTAGAAGAAATAATTGAGAGAACAAAGAAAGATAAGATATCTGCTCAAGAAGCAAGTGAAGCAAAATCGATGTTTTTAGCCAATATGTCACATGAAATTCGTACTCCACTAAATGGTATTGTTGGCTTTACAGAACTTTTAAAAGATTCTAATCTAGAAGAAGAACAGCGTGAATTTGTTGATATTATTGAAAAAAGTTCTGAAAATCTTCTTAATATTATCAACAATATTCTTGATCTTTCTAAAATTGAAAGCAATAAACTTGAAATTGAAAGTATTACCTTTAACCCTATTGCTGAGTTTGAAAGTGCTGTAGAAATTTATGCTGTTCGAGCAAGTGAAAAGCATATCGACCTTGGGTGTTTTATTGATCCAGCATTAGAATTTCCTCTAAAAGGTGACCCTACAAAAATAAAAGAGATAATTATCAACCTTTTATCAAATGCTGTTAAATTTACTAGTAATGCTGGTTCAATTAATATAAATATTAGAAAGATTCCTAGTGATAGAGTTGGAAAAACAACAGTAAAATTTGAGATACAAGATACTGGAATTGGTGTTACAAGTGAGCAAAAATCTAAAATATTTGAGGCATTCTCTCAAGCAGATATATCTATTACTCGTAAATATGGCGGTACTGGACTAGGGCTTACAATCTCAAGAAATTTTATAGAAATCATGGGAGGAAAACTTGATTTAAATAGTAAATTAGGAGAGGGTGCAACTTTCTTTTTTACACTTGAATTTGAAGATGTGGATACATTAAACGAAAGTTCAGAAGATCAATTTAGCAATCTAAATGTATTAATTATGAGTAATTCTTTAAAAACTAAAGAGCAAGACAACTACCTAAGAGAATATCTTGATTTTTATGGTATCAAACATACAACTTTTTACAATATAAGTGAGCTTTTAGCTCTTCAAAAAGATACTCAATTAAGCATTATAATTGTTGATTTTGATTATGTAGATGAAATCACATTATCTGAAATTGTAAAACTTCCTCAAGATCTTATACTTTTAACAAAATCAAATATGATTAAAAATATAGATGCTTTAAGTTTAGATATATTTAAAATATTATACGAGCCTTTACACTCAAGTAAATTAAAATCTACATTTAAAAACTATATCACTACTAATAAAACAATAGAAATAAATGAAAAACCATCCCATAAAAAGTTTGATTCCTCTACATCTAAATTTGCTGCAAATGTTTTGATTGCTGAAGATAATATAATAAATCAAAAATTAATACAAAGAACTTTAGAAGATTTAGGCTTAACTATAACTATCGCCAATAATGGTCTTGACGCATTTCAAAAAAGAAAAGATGAAAATTTTGATTTAATATTTATGGATATTCAAATGCCTATTTTAGATGGAGTTGAAGCAACAGCAGAAATTCTAGAATACGAAGCAGATTATAATCAAAAACATGTGCCTATTATTGCTTTAACAGCAAACGCTCTAAAAGATGATAGAGAAAGGTTTCTTGATGCTGGGCTTGATGAGTATACTACAAAACCTATTATTCGCTCAGAAATAATATCTATCTTAAACCAATTTTTATCGAATCATATTGTTACTTCATCTTCTTTAAAATCCAAAGATGAAAAATTGCCTCAAAAATCAAAATCAAATTATAAAGCAGATATATTAATTGCTAAAAAAAGTACTTTTGAAATAAAACTATATACAAAAATTATTAAAAATATAGAAGGTTTAACATATGAGACTACCTCCTCCTTAGAAAATTTCGAAGAACTAATCTTAAATAATTCATACAAAGTCATATTATTTGATAAAGAGTATAACAATATAAATATAGAAGACATCACGTCTACTATTAAGAAGCAAAATATTATCAACAATTCAGATTCATATATTGTGCTTATTGATGATTCTATAAAAAAAGATGCTTCAAAACATTTAAAATATGTAGATAGAATTATTAAAAATGCGGTAAACAAAGAGCTGCTTAAGTCTTTGTTTACTAAACATACTTAAAAAGGATAACCTTTGTCAAAAGAACTAGTAATTTTAGCGGTAGATGATGATATGATAAATTTAAAATTATTAAAATCAATGCTAATGAAAAACCCTGATGTAAAAGAAGTGCTTGAAGCAAAAAATGGAGCAGATGCTATAGGGTGTATTAGATCTAGGAATGATATAAATTTAATCTTATTAGATATTATAATGCCTATTATGAACGGCTTAGAGTTGTTAAAAGTGGTTCGAGCAGATGAAAATATAGAACAAATGCCGATTATCATTTTAACAACTGATGAAACAAAGAAGACGGAAGCTTTAGAACTTGGTGCTAATGGCTTTTTAATGAAGCCTATTAGAAATAATGATTTAATAAAAAAAATAAATGAAAGTGTTTAATAATCTGTGTCAGCATTAGATAATTAAGCCCTCTGAACAATCAACTAAACTAACTTAATTTTATAGCACATCATTAATTTCTTCAAATCTGACTTAATTAAGTCGGATATATTTTAGTCTATTTTTTTTGCCATTTTTTCAACTTCTGCTACAAATCTATCTACAAGCTCACTTTCATCTAAATTTGCTACAACTTCACCTTTTACCATAACAAGACCTTTTCCTTTACCATAAGCTATAGCAATATCAGAATGAGCAGCTTCACCTATGGCATTTACAACACAGCCCATAACAGAAACATTTAGAGGTGCTTTTATGTGAGCAGTTCGCTCCTCTATCTCTCCAACAGCTGTTACTAAATCAGCTTCTATTCTTCCACAAGTTGGGCAAGAGATGATGTTAAGACCATCTTTTACAGCACCACTATCTTTTAGAATTGCACGAGCTACTTTTATCTCATCTTCAAGCTCTCCAGTTATAGAGACTCTCATAGTATCGCCAATACCATCAAGTAAAAGCGTACCAAGACCTATAGCACTTTTAACAGTTGCATGAAACATTGTTCCAGCCTCTGTAACTCCTAAGTGAAATGGATAGTTGTTTTTAGGACGAAGCATTCTATAGGCATCTACAGTTCTTTGTACATCACTAGCTTTTAAAGATATTTTAATATCTTCAAATCCTAAATCTTCTAAGTATTTGATATTATACTCAGCAGAAGCCACCATACCCTCAGCAGTTTGTCCGTACTTATTTAAAAACCCTTTTTCAAGTGAGCCAGAATTAACACCGATACGGATAGGGATATTTCTTTGCTGACAAGCCTCAACAACCTCTTTTACTCTAGCTTTTGAACCAATATTTCCAGGATTTATACGGATACAGTCAACAACTTCAGCAGCTACAAGAGCAAGACGATGATTAAAGTGAATATCTGCAACAAGAGGTAAAGAGATTTGCTCTTTTATAGATTTTAGTGCTAGTGCATCTTCCATCTCAGGAACAGCAACTCTAACGATATCACACCCTGCAAAATGAAGTCTTTTTATCTGTGCAACTGTAGCTTTAACATCAGAAGTTTTTGAAAATGTCATCGATTGTGTACTTATTGGTGCATCTCCACCAACAGCTACATCTCCAACAAAAATTTGTTTAGTTTTTACTCTGTTTATCATAAATAGATTCTATCTTTTTTGTAATAAAAGAGGGCTTTATAAATTTAAAATTTAAAAGTCAAATTAGAGTAAACATATCTCCCAGGTTCATTCATAAGCATAACATCATCAGCTCCCCCAGTAGTTATAAGAGTTAAATCTACATAAGTGTTATTTACAGCATAAGTTTTATCAAAAAGATTATTTACGCCTAGAGTTAGTTCTATATTTTTGCTAAATGTGTGTTTCGCTTTCATATTTAAGATAGCCCATCCATTGATTTTTTGTTCTCCGTTGTCACTATCAATTCTGCTCCATTTATCAGAAGCTTGAACCTCCATAGTTGCTATTGAGTTGTTTGCATATTCATAGTTAAGTGCTATATTTGCTCTAAGTGGTGCCATATCTGCTAAATCTTTATCATTTTGTCCACTAAGTGCTTCATCTTTTTTGCCAACTTTATAAGAGACCCCACTATCAAGAGTTATATCATCACTTACAAAATAAGAGCTACTTAATTCCGCTCCATATATTTTTGCGTCTATGTTAGCAAATGCATTTACCGCAACACTTTTTTGTATATAAATATAATCTT
>JAKISR010000058.1 GCA_021648465.1 Sulfurimonas sp.
ATTCTCTTGTTTTGGAAAAAGTTACACCCGTTGGGTGAAGTCTTTGAGTGTGACTTTTTCGCTTTGAAGTACCTAATTATAGAGCAATCAAGCTTGTTGTCTAATTTGGTATGGAATTATTGGGGATGAATTAAGGTTACCACTCCATAATATAATTGTACCTATTGTAATAAAGCCTAATGTTTTTTTTGTCATTTTAGCTCCAATAATTTAAGATTTGGTAAGTAGTTACATTCGAAATTTTTTAAAACACTCATCTAACGCGCGCATCAGCGATCGACGCAAGCGTAGCTTATAAAGATCCTTGTTAGGAGGCACCACCTTGAAACCCTATTGAAAATGCACGCGGTCGCACCAAAAACCAGCTAGCCAACACCAGCCCACCAAAGATAGTGTAACAAACGAGAAAAATCCACGATGGGGCTTGATAGTACAAGAGTTCATTCAACCAGTATGTTATGAAGGAACCTTGGTAGATAGTTTCTCCCGCTTTCGATCGTAGATCCATTTCCCAAATTGTCAGTGGGCAAATGACACCAAACCAAGCTTGCAATACGACTACGCCAATTCCTAGTAAATGCATGACACGGAACCATGGGTTTCTGATCCACCGCCATGATAAAAACTTACCCACGAAAATAAGAACTAAGCCGAGCACAACAAAGACTACGAACAATACATGTGTTACAAGTAGGACATCGGCTACCAGAGAATAGTGTGCCTGGGATTCCATAGTGTCTCCTAACGGTGGGGGACTCGTTTAGAGTTCAGCCCCCGCCGTTGCATGTTTCCGCTTCGCGGGAACATGCAACTATTTATTCAACGAACATTATAGCAAACTATAACAATATACGACAGATAAACGAACACCAAAAGTGTTCTATCTAATTTTACGAAAATGCCTAAAAATAGGTGTTTAATTTTATGTATTTTCAAAATATTTAAAATAATAGTTATAAACTTAAACAAAAAGTGTATATTTAATATTTTTTAGGCTGTTATTTGAATATAAATGAGTATTATTTATCACATATAAGGTATTAAACAACATAATGTAGCTTAAGTGAATAAGTTAAAATGTACTATAAACAACTATTAAAAGCTACTGTAAGAAAAATTGAATATTTGCTAAAAGCTGTAAGTTTGGTATTTTGTGGTTATTTGTATTCTATGGTATAGAATTTAATTAAGTCACTGTTTAAGCACTTATACGCCTGATTGGAAGAAAAGAAAGGAGCGATTGGAATTATATGTTATTATTAGGAAAAATGATTTCTCAATTCCCTAATACACTATTTATAGAGTAACGCATATCCTCATCTAAATTTTCCATACCACTTAACATCCATCTGAGATATCCAGCATCACTTGTTGCTACTTCTTGCAAAGTTTTACCTTTATATTTTCCAAATTTAAATGATTTGATTAGTATAGGGGTATTTGTTAAATCAACCATTTTTTCAACTGAATTTTCATTTGGAAACCCTAAGGCAACTTTGTCTTTTAATTTGCTAAGTAGCAGTTTTAAGATTAGAACATCGCCGATTGCGTCATGAGCTTTCACAACTATACCTAAAGTGTCAGCCTCTTTTTGTTCATCTTTGTAAAGATTCATTTTATAACGAAAGTATTGAAGTCTATGAGCTTCTTCATCAGGTAGTACATGTTTAGCGACTCTAAGAGTATCTATAACTTTCATTTTAGTGTTAAATCCTTCACGCTCAAGCATACCTAAATCAAAAGGTGCATTGTGAATAATTATATAGTTCTCAGGAATATTTAATTCTAAAAGCCTTTTGTATGAATTGCTTTCAATACAAGTAGGTTTTTCTTCTAACATTTCTGGTGTTATACCATGAACTTCCATAGCCCCAAAACTAATCGGCACATTAGAACTAAAAAATTCATTTTGAACTTCCACCTCTTTTTCTCCAAGAACAATATAACCCAACTGAATTATTCTGTCATTTTCTCCTGTTCCTGTTGTTTCTGTATCTAAGATAATATATTTTTTTGCCAATGTTTTTTCCTTAACTTTTTAAAAATGAATCTAGCATATAGTATTTTTGTGCATATAGATATTTTGCACTTAGTTCTAGTTTAATAGTTTCATTTTTGATAGTATAAGAACAAAATTGAATAAATTTAAGACGTATAGTCTCCCCTTTATATTCAAAGTTCCTAACTGCTAATGGTTCATTTATTTCTTCTAATAAATTTTGAATATCAATAATGGAATTTTTGCACGGATGAAGGTTTAAAAGTTTAAAAAAAGTTGAAAATTTTATTTCCATCTTTAAATCATCGTGTGTGACATATGTATTGTATATGGCACAAGCTAATTTTAAAGCATCTTCACTTAGTGGTTCTGCTAATAATTTTTGTTTTATTATTTCATCATGATTCATAATTATTATATTATATGCATTAGCATTAAAATCCTATAAAATAGAGGTAAATATGATACACTTTTAAAAAAACATAGGATTTCTTAGTGTATAAAACTATTTATTTGTTAATTTTAGTATCTATCTCTAGTTTTGCTTTAGAGATAAATCAACTTCCAATTTTATTTGGAGAAAAAAGAATAGAGCTTACAAAAAAATATATAAAAATCCATTATAATTTAGATGTAAAAGATATAAAAATTACTCCCAAAATTATAGTTATTCATCATACGGCTATAGATGATTTTAAAGACTCACTTTCTCGCTTTACTCCTGAAATACTTCCATCGGATAGACCAGATATACAAAAAGCAGGAGCTGTAAATGTATCCACTCACTTTATGATAGAACGAGATGGAACAATAAATCAACTTATGCCTCTTGATTATATGGGAAGACATGTAATAGGACTTAATTATAACTCTATAGGGATAGAAAATGTTGGTGGTCAAAACTCAGCGGACAATTTAACAGATGCACAATTACGCTCAAATATAGAGCTAGTAAAAATACTTAAAAGAGAGTTTAAAACTATAGAATATGTGATAGGACATTATGAATATAAATGTTTTGAAAAACATGAACTTTGGCTTGAGCTAGATGATAACTATAGAACTAAAAAAGATGATCCATCTGTAAGATTTATGAATGAATTGCGAAAAGGTATAGATGGATTTAAGGGTGCTTCATGTACAAAGTAAATTTAAAACTTTTTTGTTATTTTGTTTAATTAGCTAAATAATTATTTGTAGAGTTAAACCATTAATACAATTTAGCTATTATTTCTATAATTAAAAAAAAGGTATTTTATGTTTATTGACTCATTTTTATCGTTTGGACTTTTCTTTTTTATAGCTGTAGCTGTTGTGGTTGTATTTCTTTACCTTTATGCACTTGTAACACCATATGATGATTATAAGCTCATATTCGAGGAGAATAATACAGCGGCAGCTATAGGTTTTGGTGGAGCTATACTTGGTCTTTCACTTCCACTTTATAGTGCTGCAGCTGGCTCTGATGCATTTTTAGACTTTACTATTTGGGCTATAGTAGCTATGGTTATCCAGCTTATCTTAGCTTTTGTTTTAACTCGTAAAATGAGTAAGTTTTCTTTTTCAAAAAAGATAAGTGAGGGTGTTCTATCAGTAGGTGTATTGATGGCATTTTTATCTATTTCTATTGGTGTAATTAATGCAGGTTCGATGAGTTACTAAAAGTAAATTATTACTTTTTATCCTCATCTCGAAGCTCTTTTTCACTAAAGTTATTTAAGTTTACTGAGTTTTTAGCACCTATTATAAACCAAAGAAGTATACTCACTATACTTATAATTGCTACTATTTCCAATTTTTATCCTTTTTACTATTAAAAGAAACACTATCTTATTTAAGCAAATGATTTAAAAACCTTGCTATAATCTATTTAGAATTTCACTAGGATTGCTATGATTAGCTCACCTCTTTTTTATCTTTTTACTTTAGCATTAGTTGCAACAATCTTCTCACTTTTAGAGCAAAAAACAAAATATAAAATTTTTAAATATATTCCCGCTGTTGTGATGATATATGCTTGTAGTATGTTTTTAGCTGGAGTTGGTTTTTTTGAGCAAAATTCTGAGATAACAAATATATACAAAACTCTAAAGAAAAATCTACTTCCTGCTATGCTTTTTTTGATGCTATTACAGATTGATTTTAGACATTTTTTTAAACTTGGTAGGTCTTTGCTTATCTCGTATGTTTTAGCAGTGTCTTCTTTAGGGGTAGGGTTTATAGCTGTCTCCATTATTTTTGATTTTGACAGTGAGATGGCTTCTGCTTTTGGAGCGTTAGCTGGAAGTTGGACTGGTGGGACTGCAAATATGGTAGCGGTTGGCTCAGCTCTTGAGGTTTCTGATGAAGCATTCGGATACGCACTTATTGTTGACAGCGTAAACTATACTATTTGGGTTATGTTTTTACTGTTTTTAGTACCTTTTTCAACTTTGTTTAATAAGTTTACAAAGAGTAATGAAATTATGAAGAGTATTGATGAGATAGGGTGTGCTTGTAGTCTTGGAGCTAAGAGATATTGGCTTTTAGTAATTCTATCAATTATAGTAGCATTAGCTGTAAATGCCATAGCAAGCATTGAGTTTAAGATACTCAGTTATACAACCACTATAGTTGTTTTAGCTACACTTTTAGGAGTAGCAGGCTCTTTCACAAGACTAAAAGATATAAATGGTTCAAGTGAGGTTGCAAGCTCTATGCTTTATCTTCTTATAGCACTTATTGGCTCTCGTGCTGTAATTGATAATTTTGGTGATGTTGGAATTTATGTTTTAGCTGGTTTTATGATTTTGCTTATTCATGCTGTGATTATGGTGATTGGTGCAAAAATATTTAAGTTAGATTTGTTCTCCATTGCGGTTTCATCTCTCTCAAATATAGGTGGAGTGGCATCTGCCCCAATTCTTGCTGCAACTTATAATAAAGCACTAGTAAGCGTTGGTGTATTGATGGCTATAATGGGGTATCTTATAGGAACTTTTGCTGGTTTGCTTTTAGGTAAAATTTTAATGGAATTTGCAAAGTGATAGCTAGTATTACAACTAGAATAGAATATATAGAGCTAAAAACACCATTTAAAACTGCCCTAAGAGAAACTTCACAAGTTGAACTTGTAAGAGTATATGTTAAAAATGAAAAAGGTTTACTCGGAATTGGTGAAGCTCCTGCTACCAAAGCTATAACAGGTGAAGATTTAGAGACTATCACAAATTTTATAAATAGCATAAAAAATGATTTTATAAACTTACATAGTGATGAGTGTTTATCCGTTTTACACTCAAGTACAAATATAGGCTCATCTGCTAAGACTGCTCTTGATATGGCATTTATATCTCTTAGTTTAAAAGAGAAAAATAAAAGTTTTATAGAGTACTTTAAAACAAAAGATTTAACTCCAATAAAAACAAATATAACCATAAGTTTAACAGATATTAAAGTGATGCTAAGTGAGGCAAAAAAAGCATGTAAAGGTGGCATGGATATACTAAAAGTTAAACTAGGTAATGATATCTCTCATTCCATAGAAGTAATACAAAAAATTTCATATGAATTACCATCAGCAAAAATATTGGTAGATGCAAACCAAGCTTGGAGTTTAGAAAAATCATTAGAGTTTATAGAAGCTATGAGAGATGTAAAGATAGAGTTAATTGAACAACCTGTAGTAGCAAATGATTTAAGTGCCTTAAAGAAAATAACACAAGTTTCACATATTCCAATATTAGCAGATGAAGCAGTTTTTACACTAGATGATGTAAAAAGAGTTATAGAATCTCAAAGTGCAAATATGATAAACATAAAACTTATGAAATGTGGTGGAGTTATAAAAGCTATAGAAATATTAGAGTATGCAAGAGAAAAAAACATAGTGTTGATGCTTGGTTCTATGCTTGAGGGTACAAACTCTATAGCTATTGCAATCCATTTAGCAATGGCTTACAGAGATGTTATAAAGTATATAGATTTAGATAGTCCACTGCTTTACAAAAAGTTACCAAAAATGGATGATTTTGAATATATTGGTAATGAGATAAGGTACAAAAAATAATTTAAGCTATAATAACTCTTATGAAAATATACTTACTTCTTATGCTGATATTTATAACATCACAAGCTGCAACCATAGATGGATGGCAAAGACCATTAACTATTCCTGAACCAAAAGACAATCCTATAACACCTCAAAAAATAAAACTTGGAAAACTACTTTTTTTTGATAAAAGACTCTCAAGAGCAGATGATATATCATGTGCAACTTGTCATGACCCAAAATTTGGTTGGGCTGATGGAGTTGCACAAGCAGTAGGCGATAAAGAACAAAAAGGTAAAAGAAACTCTCCAACAATTATAAATAGTGCATATTTAAAGAGTTTTTTTCATGATGGAAGAGCATCTTCATTAGAAGAACAAGCACTAGGACCCATAGAAGCTGAAGTTGAGATGAATATTTCAGTGGAAAAGGTTTTAAAAAAATTAAATGCAATACAGGGATATAAAAAATTATTTTTAGAAGCTTTTGGAGATGCAGAGATAAATAAAGAAAATTTAGCAAAAGCCATAGCAACTTTTGAGCGGATAGTAGTTTCACCACCAACAAAATTTTCAAGATGGGCAAATGGTGAAGAGAATGCTATGAATAGAATTCAAAAAGAGGGTTTTGACCTATTTTTGAATGTTGGAAGGTGTAAATCTTGTCATAATGGTTTTAATTTTACAAATGAAAGATTTGCAAATATTGGTTTGGGTGATGAGAATGATTTAGGAGTTTATGACCTTAATGAAACAACCAACAAAATTTGGAAAAGTACATTTAAAACACCAACTCTTATAAATATAGAAAATACAGCACCATATTTTCATGATGGTTCAGTTAAAACATTAAAAGAAGCGGTACATATATGTGGAAATGGTGGAAGAAAACCTGTAAAATCAAGATCACCATTTTTTAGAGATAGAAAATATACTGCAGATGAAACTGACATAACAGTAGAGTTTTTAAAAGCTTTGTCAACACCTAAAATAGATATAGAAATTCCTACTGTTTTTCCTCAGTAGGTGATTGGGATTTAATATCTTTAACTTGATCGGCATCTTCTTTATTTATTTTTAGTAAAAATTTAATTCCAAATATACAACATAATACAGCAAATAAAAAATAACCCTCTATATTGGTCATGTGTGCTTCTATATGTGGGAAAACTGATATTATTCTTCCAATAACTACTAAGATATATAGTGATGCTACAGCAATTACAATGCCGACAGTAATTTTTTGCCATGAGTATTTTTTTTTATTTGTACTATTTTTCAATTGTATCCTTTATGTTTTGCTAAAATTTAAAACTTTGTTTTTTAAATATGTGAAACTCTTTTGCTTCTTTCGTTTTTTCAAGTCCTAGTTTTTTAAGAGCTTTTGGATTTACTAAAAACCATCCAAGGACTACATCAACTCTATCACCTTTTTGAAGTATAAAATCACGTTTTACTTCTCTTTTTTCATTTGCTTTGATCATTGTGTCTTTTACAACACTATTAGCTAACCACGGCATAGTCGATTTACCATTTTTACCAAGAACTCTAACAAACATCTCATTTTTTAGTTTTATAATTTGATTTGCTCTTTTAACACTAATCTTTAAAATTCCAACACGAAGTGGGTGAAGAAGTAGGGCATGTGAAGTTTTGTTATCAATATATATTATAAAATCATTTTTGTTTTTAAGTATAGATATATCTACATACTGAGTTAACATATCTGAGTGAAAATGTGTTCCTGGGAAACCATGAAAGGAGTGTGTTTTAGTGTCATTAATATTTGAAATACTACCTTTTACCTTTGGCATATGACAGCTTATACAGTTTGCTTCATCATCCATATCATTTTTACTCTCTGTAGTACACAGTACAAGTGAGTGTTTGTTTGTTTTATGAGAGTGACAACCCATACAAATGTTACCATTTTTCATATGTTCATTTTTTTGTTTGATAATTTTATGATAAGGAGATTCAAGGTGATTATTTAAGTTTCCATAATAGTTTTTCGGAGTTTCATTTATGATGTTTATATTACTGTCTTTATGCTCTTTTACCTCTTCTATACGGTGACAATATGCACAGCTTATAGCTTCTTGATGAGTTTTGTTATTTATGTCAGGCATAGCCTTTTTGCCTTTTTTAAGCATATCATCTAAATTATCAGCAGTTGGTGTATGACATTTCCCACATGTATATTGATTAAATTTTTTATTTTTTGGATGTATATCCCAAATGGCTTTATGGATAGGATCTTTGCTGGGAGTTGATTTTGCATGCATTGAACCGTAAAATTCATTATATATTTGAGTATGACACTCTTTGCATTCTATGCTTGGCATAAATTTTAAATTTTTATCTGCAAAAAGTGATAATTGCAAAAGTAAAAACATTAGTATTGTTTTCATTAAATCAATCCTTATAGACAATATCAAGCTGTCTGTGGTTTCTTAATTATATATCAATGTGTAGCAATTTTATTAAATGTTTTTTCCCAAGGGGCGTACATTTTCATATGTTTACTTAAACATTATTTTAAGCGAGAGATTGTTTTATGGTCACTTGCTCTTACATTATAGCAAATAATAAATATATTAAATAACGAATGCTATAATCAGTATATGAATTTAGAAAAATTAAAAGATAAATCAATATTATTATTTGGCAAAAGTCGTGCTTTTAGTAGTGATGAATTTCAATCACAGATAAAATTTCATAAAATTTCAATAGAAACAAAATTTGATGAAAATGTTAAAGTTGTTATAGATGGAAGAATGATGACTCCATATGAGCAAAACAAAAGTTATGAACTTTATAAAAATAATAAAGAATTAGAATTTGTGTCTATAGATATTTTTGAAAAAGAATTAGCAAAATATATAGATGAAAATACTTTACTGATGAGTTTAAAGCTCTCACACAATAAGCAAAGACTTAAAAGTTTTATACAAAACACAATGTTAAGTGATGAATTCTTTTTAAAGCTTATTAAGATGTACTCATGGATAAAAGAAGACTTTTTTGAAAATGATGATAACCGTGATGTTAGTGCTGCTTTTATATCTAGGTTTTATGAAAATATTGAAAGAAACCATAATGTTCAGTATGCTACCACAGGATTTGTTCATTTAGTTTCACAAACAAATGATCAACAGCTTTTAAAAGCAATTTATATGCTTGAGCCATTAAAATATCATCTAAAAATAAAAATGGCTATAGCACTTAAGTGTGAGACTAATATGCAAGAACTGCTTTTTAAAGAGAAAGAACCCAAGATACTAGAAGCATTATCTTTAAACAAAAATTTAAATGCAAACTTTGTTACTGAATTTTTAAAAGATGAAACACTTGGGATTAATGTAGCTAGAAATATTGAGTTAAGTGAAAATATTTTTAAACTTTGCAAAAATTATAAATTTGCCTTGGCATTAAATGAAACTCTTACTTTCAAAATGCAAGAGGAATTGTTTAATTTGAATGATGATGAAGTTTGTTATGCTTTATCATCAAATCATTGTATAGATGAGAAGATTTTAAAAAAACTATTTCAAAGCACAAATGAAAAGATAAAATCATCTATATATGAAAATAAAGCCACTCCTGTTGAGATACTTGAATTAGCTTATAAAAACAATCAAAACTATGCAGAGATAGCAAAAAATGAAAACACTCCTATAGAGATACTATATCAGCTTCAATTAGATAGTAAATATGAGAGATCTGTAAAAACAAATGCTACATTTGGTCGGCATATTCAACAAGAAAATATAGGATGGCAAGTTTGAGAGCAAGTGATTTAATAAGAACTATAGAGTCTTTAATACAAAAAAAAGTTCCAATGTTTTTATGGGGTTCTCCAGGAATCGGTAAGTCTTCCATAGTTAAACAAATAACAGATGAAAAAAATATAGGGTTTATAGATTTAAGACTCGCACTTATGGACCCAACAGATTTAAAAGGGATACCATTTTATGACAAAGATTCACACACTGCACTTTGGGCTCCTCCAGCTTTCTTGCCAAGTGAAGGCGAAGGAATTTTGTTTTTAGATGAGTTAAATTCTGCACCGCCATCTGTTCAAGCTTCTGCATATCAGCTTATACTTGATAGAAAAGTTGGTGAGTATGAGCTTCCAGATGGATGGTCAATAGTTGCTGCTGGAAACCGTGAAGGTGATAGAGGTGTAACTTACAGAATGCCAAGCCCACTAGCAAATAGATTTGTTCATTTTGAGATGGAAGTGGATGTTGAAGACTGGAGATTTTGGGCATATCAAAAAGGTATTGATAAAAGAATAATTTCTTATATAACATATAAAAGTGAGCATCTCTTTACTTTTGATACAAAAAGCGACGTTAAAAGTTTTGCAACACCGAGAAGTTGGGAGTATGTAGATAAAATTTTATCAAGCTCACTTTCTTCTGAATTATTATTAAGTACTATTTCTGGTGCTGTTGGTAAAGATGTATCAGTAGAGTTTTTAAGCTTTTGTAAAGTGATGAATAAATTACCAGATATACAAAATATTTTAGATACTGGAAAGGGTGAATATAGTGATGAGGTTGATGTACTTCATGCCCTAAGCACAGGTTTAGTAAGTGGCTATTTAAAAGACAAAGGTGATGAAGCATTAGATAATTTGCTCACTTACACACTTGGTTTAAAGAGTGAATTTGCTGTAATGATAGTACAAGATTTACAAAGAAATTCTGTTGATATGCAATTTTCTAAAATTTTTAAAGAATGGGTTAAAAAATTTGCATATCTTTTAGAATAGCAGAAAAGTATTTAAATTCTTAATCTTATTTAATTAAACTTAAGTCAAACAACTAATTAAAAAGTAATACGAGAGTTAAAAGCTAAATCGGATAAAATTACTCCGATTTAAAATTTTAGAGTGTAAAGCACTCTTACCAAAAGGAAACAAAATGAAAAAAATCATTTTATTAATCGCATTAACATTAGGTGCTCTTCAAGCAGAGAATATAGTACATTATGATACTACTAAAAGTGAACAAGACCCTATGAGTAAACCTAACCACCCAAGTACAGAACTTTACTAATAAACTTTTAGTAATAAATCAATCTTAATTTAATTTCTCCTTTTAAAGTAGGTATCTAGTACCTACTTTAATCCCCAATAATTCCATACCAAATTAGACAACAAGCTTGATTGCTCTATAATTAGGTACTTCAAAGCGAAAAAGTCACACTCAAAGACTTCACCCAACGGGTGTAACTTTTTCCAAAACAAGAGA
>JAKISR010000100.1 GCA_021648465.1 Sulfurimonas sp.
TTAGCTGTTGCACAGGAATATAAAGATATTTTTGGAGATGATTTTTATCTTGAACTTATGCGTCATGGTATTGGCGATCAGCTTTTTATTGATGAGCAAATACTAAAAATATCAAAAGAGTTAGATATAAAAATAATAGCTACAAACGATACCCATTATACTTTTGCAGGTGATGCACAATATCATGAAGCGTTTATGTGTATAGGGATGAATAAACTATATGATGACCCAAATCGTATGCGTCATTCTGTCCATGAATTTTATCTAAAGTCACCAGCACAAATGGCAAGACTTTTTGCGGATATCCCTGAAGCTATAACTCATACACAAGAGATAGTAGATAAGATACAAGATTATATTCCTATTGTGGACTCTCCAACCCCTCCAAACTTTAAATTTACACCAGAGTATGCTGCAAATGATGGTTTAGAGTTAAGCTCTGATGATAAAAATTTAAATGATGCAGAGTATTTTACATATAGATGTAAATTGGGCTTACTTGAGAGACTAAAGCATGTCTCACAAGAAAAACACGAAGAATATACACAGAGACTAGAGTTTGAGATGAATATTATAAATTCCATGAAATTTCCTGGTTATATGTTGATTGTTTGGGATTTTGTTAAAGTTGCAAAAGAGATGGGTATAGCTGTTGGACCTGGACGAGGGAGTGCTGCTGGTAGTTTAGTTGCGTATTCGCTTGATATTACTGATATTGACCCTATGAAGTATGATTTACTTTTTGAAAGATTTTTAAATCCTGAGCGTATTTCAATGCCCGATATTGATATGGATTTTATGCAAGCTCGGCGTGGAGAGGTTATAGACTATGTTGTAAAAAAATATGGAAGAAATCAAGTAGCCCAAATTATAACTTTTGGTTCGCTTTTAGCTAAAGGAGTTATCCGCGATGTTGCGCGTGTACTTGATATGCCATTATCTCAAGCAGATAAAATGGCAAAACTTATACCAGATGAGTTAGGCATTACACTAAATGGTAAAACAAAAAAAGGTAAATTTATAGATGGAGCTTTTCAAAAAGAACCTAAAATATCTGAACTTATAGAGGGAGATGGTAATGCTAAAAGAGTTTGGGAATTTGCTAAAAAACTCGAAGGACTAAAGCGTAACTCTGGTATCCATGCAGCTGGCGTTGTAATAAGCAATGATGTATTATGGAAAAAAACACCAGTATATAAACCATCTGGTGAGGATACTTTTGTAACGCAGTACTCTCTTAACTATCTTGAAGATGTTGATTTGATAAAGTTTGACTTCCTTGGTCTTAAAACTTTAGATGTTATTGATAATGCGATAAAACTTATAAAAAGAAGATATAACAAAGATGTAATCTGGCATAAAATAGACGAGAATGACCCAAAAGTTTATGATATCATTCGTGAGGGTGATACTGTTGGAATGTTTCAAATAGAATCATCAGGTATGCAAGATTTAAATAAACGACTTAAGCCAGATAGTTTTGAGGATTTAATCGCTGTTTTAGCACTTTATAGACCAGGTCCTATGGAATCAGGGATGCTTGATAGTTTTGTCGAGCGTAAGCATGGAAGACAAGCTATTGAATATACTTTTGACACTATGGAGCCTATTTTAAATAACACTTATGGGGTTATTGTTTATCAAGAACAGGTTATGCAGATTGTTCAAACTATTGGTGGGTTTTCCCTTGGCTATTCTGATATTATCCGTCGTGCAATGGGTAAGAAAAAAGATATGGCAGTATATAATGCAGAATTTAGTGAGGGTGCAAAAAAGCAAGGCTATGACTACGCTGAAGCATCTAAATTATTTGATATAATTGAAAAATTTGCTGGATATGGTTTTAACAAATCACACTCAGCAGCATATGCAATGATAACTTTTCAAACAGCATGGCTAAAAACCTACTATCCAAATGAGTTTATGGCAGCACTTCTTACATCAGATAAAGATAATACAGATAAAGTTGTTCGCTATATTGATGAAATAAAAAGGATGGG
>JAKISR010000006.1 GCA_021648465.1 Sulfurimonas sp.
GGCTAGATTTTTTATTTTGTTCAATTATTAATAAGTTTTGATTGTCTTTTATATTATTTTCTATCTCAGCTATCTTATCGCTAATTATCTGGACAAAGGAGATGGTTTGTTCAGGATTATCTATTTTCATAGATAATTTTGTTAAAGACATAGATAATGCATCTTTTTGGCTCTTTAATGATGCTATTTTTGTTTTTAATTTAGCTATTTTTTTGCTACTTATACAATGCGTTTTTTGAGATTCATTACACTCTTTTTTTATAATTTTTAAATCATTATATTTATCATATGCATAAATATTTGCATTAAACCCAATAAATTTCTCTTTTGGTAATAAAGTCTGCTTGACCTTATCTTGATATATCTCTACAGATGCACTTAAAATAGTAGTTATTAAAAGTGCTATTGCTATCTTCATCATAAAAATTTCCTTACTTTAAATATTCCATTCTTTTTATATTTTCTGGCATTTTATCAAGAGCAAAAGATTTTTGACTTCCTATATAATCAGGATATTTAAAATCTTTAGAGGTCATAATAGTGTACAACTCTTTTAGATACTCATTTTCTATAGTTTGATACTTTACTTCCATCTCTTTGGCAATTCGAAGAAAAAATGTAATTAAAATTGATTCCGCCTTTTCATCAACTTTATCACTATATATAAGAGATTCAAACTCTTTTCTCATTGTAAGTAAGTTATATTCACACTGTATATCAAGCTTCTCAGCATCCTCTGTTGCAAAATAACCTAAAATATTAACAAGTAAATTAACAAACATACGATTTGTTTTATCAATTGCAACATTATTCGAACATAATTTATCTTTATAAATTAAGATATCTGGTTGTATCTTACTAAAATATGGTTCCATTTTAATTCCTTATTTTTTTTTAAAAACGAAGCATAAGCCCCATATAGATACCTGAAAACTCTAAATTAATTTTTGAATTGGCATCACTTTCATCAATATCTATTTTTTGAATTCTATAACCTAACTCTATTGCAGGTTGTATAACTGGTATAAACTCTAAAGTATAATCAACTTTTGCTCTTATATCATAAACTGTTGAATCACCAACCTTTATATATTTAATATCTGCTTCAATTTCAATATCTGTTAAGGGAATTTCAGCACGGCCTCTTACATAAAGCAAAGGAAGAACTATAGTTTCACTTCCACTATAGCCAGTAAAAGGAGCTTTAGCCGTTACTTCGTAAGAAGTATCGAGAATTTTTATATCAACACCAATATCAAGCGTAACCCAAGCAATATTATCTAAAATATTATAATATGGGATAATGTCATACTGTTTTATATCATAAGTCATTAATGTTGTCACTCCTCCAACATTAAACTTTTTAAATTCTCCTGTTACCAAACCTTTATCTTCTAAACTAACATATTCAAATCTAAAATTAGGTAAGATAGGAATAGGATGTTTTATTAATGCCCAAAAATAAGCTTTAGTATTATCCTTTTCACTTGAAATATAACTACCATCTGCCCCGCTTTTAGAGTATCTTACAACACCTTTACTATCTTGCATCCATGCACCAACACCCATCTCAACTCTTATCATATCTGCTATAGCAGTTGTTGTTAAAAAAACTATAAATACTAATATAATAAAAATCTTTTTCATTAAAAATTCCTTTTATTAATTTGTTTAATTATATCAAGGTGCTTTGTAAATTTTCTTAAAGTAAAAAATAAGTTTAAGAGTATTTATTCTAAAAAAGAGGTAAAGGGCATCGGTAAATACCGATTTCATAAGGCTACTTAAAGAAAATAGGTAGCTCTTAAGATTGTTACTTAAAGTTTAAAAAGCATCAAAGGAGGGGAGATAACTTTTAAGATTGATTAATTAAAGTTTGTTAGCTTACTGCAGCTATTGCAGCATCATAGTTTGGTTCTTCTGTAATTTCAGGAACGATTTCTTTATAAGAAACAGTACCATCAGTCTCAACTACAAAAATTGCTCTACAAGTAACACCTGCGAGCACAGAACCACCAAGTAACACACCATAAGCATTAGCAAAGTCTTTATTTCTAAAGTCAGATGCAACTGTTAAATCTTTGATTCCCTCAGCTGCACAGAAACGACCAGCAGCAAATGGTAAATCAAGAGAAATGACAGTAGTTTTAACACCACTTAAACTAGATGCTTTTGCATTAAAATTACGAGTTTCAGTTGCACATACACCTGTGTCTAAAGATGGAACTACTATAAGAAGCTGTTTTTCGGCTTGAGCACCACCTACAACTACATCACCTAAACCATCAGAATTTACAACTGTAATCTCTGGTGCTTTATCACCTACATTAACTTGATTCCCAAGTAACTCTACATCTGTACCTTTAAATTTTGTTGTTGCCATTATTGGCTCCTTTATTTTTGTTTTTGACATTTTGTTGACATAATTATAGTTAATTAGGATAATAATACTCTTATTTAAAAAAGGACCGCTTTTTATCTAAGATTAACTTAAGAATTATATCTTAGATAAAACAACTGTTGGTATTATAATTTGTTTTTTGAAGATATAACTAACTCATCCATAGGAGTAAATATTTTTTTCTCATACATCTCAATAGAGACTCTTCCTATCATAGCTGCATTATCTGAACAGTATTTTAGTTCACTTAAAAGTAACTCTGCGTTATGAGGTTTTAAAAGCTCTTTTATTTGTGAACGAAGATAAAGGTTTGCACTAGCTCCACCAACTATTGCAAAAGTTTTAGGTTGCACAGTTTTAAAATATTTTTTTAACTTTTGAATAAGATGTACCGTCGCAATATACTCAAATGAAGCAGCGATATCTTTATAATCTTTTTGTTCTGCTTTTTCTATGGCTAATCTAACAGCATTTTTAAGTCCTGAATATGAAAAAGCTATGAGTTTTGATTGTGATAGTGGGATAGTAAAGTTATATCTTTTTCTATCTCCACCTTTTGCTAACTTTTCAATCACTGGACCACCTGGATAACCAAGTCCCATCATTTTAGCAACCTTATCAAAACTCTCTCCAAAGCTATCATCCATACTTTTTGCAATTGTTTCTATCTGCTCTAGAGACTTAATTTCCATAACTTGAGTATGTCCACCTGAAACTAGAAGTACAGTAAGTGGAAACTGTGTTTCTTTTTCTATAAACAAAGAGTATATATGTCCAACAAGATGGTTAACACTAATTAAAGGAATTCCAAGAGCTACAGAAATAGCCTTTGCCATAGTCACTCCCTCAACAAGAGTCACTGCAAGTCCAGGAGTAGAAGTCACTGAAACCGCTTTTAAATCTTTAAAGTATGCTTTACACTCCTCTAAAATCTTTGGAAGTGCCTCTGCATGAAGTCTTGCAGCGAGTTCCGGAACTACCCCACCATATACAGAATGCTCCAACTCTTGAGATATTTTTTTATGAAACAAAAGTTTTTTGGTTTTTATATCTGTAATTGCGATAGCAGAATCATCACATGAACTTTCTATGCTAAGTATCATTTACTCAATCCTTACGGTTCTTTTTATCCCAAATAGCCAAACCTATTGTAACAACAATAAGTAATCCAAACATCACTCCCCAAGTGAGCATATCACCACCACTTGTTGCTTTATCAATAGCTTCACTATTCATTATTGTACTCCTCTTATCTCTCTACGAACTCTCTCATTAATATCAAAAACATCGTCAACATTTTTTGGAAGCTCATCAAATTTTTCATAGGAATTTATGATTATTTTGGGGATATCCATAAACCCTATCTCTTTATTTATAAATTTTTGGATTGCCACTTCATTAGCTGCATTTACAACTACTCCGCGAGTAGGATTTTTTAAAAGTTCATCTTTAATTTGCCAAACAGGGTATCTATCCACTGTAATTTCACGAAACTCTAACGAGCCTACTTTTAATAAATCTACATGTCCCAAAATACTCTCTTGCATTTTTTCATTTATGGCAAAAGCTATTGGAAGTTGCATACTAGCATGAGCGAAATGTGCAGTAGTTGAGCCATCTTTAAAATCTACAAGAGCATGAATAAGTGATTTTGTTTCAATAATTGCATCATAGTTACCTTCACCAAAAAGCCATCTAGCTTCTAATAATTCAAACATCTTGTTTATCATGGTTGCGCTGTCTATTGTGATTTTTTGTCCCATTGACCAGTTTGGATGTTTTTGAGTATCCACAAGTGTTGCATTTTTAAGTTTATCTATGTCCCAATCACGAAATGCACCACCACTTGCGGTGATAATCATTTTATTAATAGGTCTATTTTGCATTAGATACCAAAGTCCAAAATGTTCACTATCTATAGGTTGAATTTTTTCTATATCTATAAATGCTCCACAAGCAACGAGAGATTCTTTATTTGCAAGAGCTACCCTTTTACCACACTCTATAGCTTTTAAGGTTGGACGAAGACCTAAAAATCCAACTAATGCATTTACAACTAAATCACTACTTGAGTCTTCTATCACTTTTAAAACAGCTTCTTGTCCATAAAAAACATTATTGTGGTTAACTTTTAAAACATCTTGTTTTTTTGCGACTACTACAATTTTTGGTTGAAATTCAAAAATCTGTTTATTTAAAAGCTCTATATTTTTACCACAAACTAAAACTTCAATATTTATATTTAGTTTTTTAGCAACTTTTAGTGTATTTATACCTATAGAGCCTGTAGAGCCAAGAATTATCAAATTATACTAATCCACGAAGAAGAACTAACATCACAATAGCTCCAAAAAGATATCCATCTATTCTATCAAGAACTCCACCATGTCCTGGAAGTAAATTTCCACTATCTTTTACGCCTGCATTACGCTTAAGTGAGCTTTCAAACAGATCACCAAAGATAGAACTAGTTGCTACCATAAAAGAGATTATAAATGAAACACCTAAATCTACTATGCTAAGTCCTATAAACATTCCACTAAGAGTTGCAACAGCTATTCCGCCAACAACACCTTCCATTGTTTTATTTGGGCTTGTTTTACTAAATGGTGTTTTGCCGATACTTTTACCCACCGCATAAGCTCCAACATCCGCCATAGCAACAACTATTAAAAGCCATAAAAGAGATAAAATACCATACTCTTGGTACATTGTAAAAATAAATAGCATTCCTGCAGTTGGATAGATAAATGGAAGAAAGTTTTTCCAAACTAGTTCTTTATTAAAAGCTACGGCACTAGCATAAGCAACACCAGCTAAAACAAATAAGTCATCACCATATGGATATATACCAGCTAACAACCAAACTCCAAAAGCAAATAAAATTAGCGAGCTATTTTTAATCTCAAAAAGTTTTTGTGCCTCTTGAAATGCTACAATATATATAACTCCAAGAACGAACCACATAAGAAAAAAATTATCAATTAAACCAACTATAAGTATAGCAACAAGTAGTGCTAAACCTGTGATAACTCTCTCTTTTGAACTTTTAAAAATATCCATCAATACCCTTAATATTTAATTGAAAATTATATCCTATCATACTTTAATATCTAGTTTATACTTAGAATAATCATCCTCGTGTAGTTCATCTTCATTTGGTTCTCTTTTTTCACTTCTATCAGTCTCTTGCTCAGCCTTATTTTTTTCATGTTCACGATCAGGATCAACTTCATGATTCTCTTCAGCTGGACGAACTTCTAGCACCTCTTTTTGTTTCTCTTGAGCAGTTGCTTGAGCTATCATATTTTGAAAATCTATACGATTGGCATGAGCATTTTGTACAGATGCAGCACTCGCTGTTTGCTGATTAACAAAAATAGCATTTCCTATCGGCCCAACTGCCATAATATCTCCTTTAACTTTATCTCGTATCTACCTCAATTGTTTTGTACTTATTATACAACACATTTGCACCATTTTGGATAGTTACTTCTCTTCTAGGAGTATAATCGACTAAAAATTTATCTTTTTGAGCTATCGTAAAATCAACACAGAGCCTTGCAGCACTTTTTATTATCTCTATTGGTAAATTTTGTTTATCAGTTGTAATGATTACATGAGCAGATGGTCTATCTTTCATATGAACCCAAATATCTCTTGCTCTCGCATTTTGTAAAAGTTCTATATTCCCTTTTTCATTTTTACCAAGTTGGATTTTATAACCCTCCACCAAAAAAACTTCTATGCTATCATTAACTTTTACTTTTTTAGCTTGTATAATTTTTGGAAAGAGAAGCTGGATTTTTGCTATATCTTTTGCCTCGGAAACTGTATGAATAAATAGCTTGATATGCTCTATTTTTGAACTAAGTGATTTTTCTTCTATATGTAGATGAGAAGCTTTTTGTTTAGATTTTTTACTTCTACTAAACATAGAGTTTGCCATATCAGAAGCAGACCAAAATTCTTTGTGTAATTCTATTTTAATTTTATTTCCATCATAGTCATTTAGCTCTATAACTCTTTGATATGATTTTACATTATGTAAATTTGCAAGAAGTAAGTTTCCATAGTATTGATATTTTTGCATCTCTTGTTCTAGTTCTTTCTTATTATCCAAATTATCATATAGTTTTTGTAACTTTTTTAATTTTTTATTTAGAAAAGAGATTTTTTGTTTTTTAAGTGAGCTTAATTTATTTTGCATCTCTTTAGCATATTGAGCATACAAAAACTCCTTAACATCATCAAGTGGATACTCCTTTGCAATAAACGGGGCAACAGGAACTTCTAAAAGTTTCTGCCCTACTCTCACTTCACGAAAAGATGAAAACAAATCAACATGACGAAGTGCTTCAATGACCACTTCATTCTCATCTAAAATAATTATATTTGTATACTTTCCAGTAAATTCAAACTGTAAAAATGTTATCTCTTCTTTGTAAGCAGAAGCGATAGAGGTTTTAAACCTCAGTATCTTATCCTCATTTAAAAGTTCTATACTTAAAATATTTGATCGAATAAATCTTTTTGCTAAAAGTACGTCAAAGGGAGCATTATAAACTTTTGAGCGGGTGTAAGAGTCACACCTAAACATACTAGAGTTTGAGCGTTGCATATCAAAATAAACTATATCATTTTTATCAAATGATATTTTTACTATGGTATCACTAACTCTATAAATAGCAGAGATTTTTTGAAATTTTTGCAAGTAAGTAGTTATTTGTGTAAGGTGTGATAGTTTCATAAGAAAGATTGTAACACTGTTTTATTAAAAAATGGATTTTAATTAGTTTACACATCTATTTGATAGAAATTTGATAAATTTTATTTTATTTTATTTTTATCCTAAAAATATTAAATTCCATTTCGTAACTATACAAAAATTTAAAGTTATGCTTATCAAGCACTCTTTTAACCAAACTAAGACCTATTCCATAACCTTTTTCACCTCTTGAATTATCTCCTTGGGTAAAAAGTTCACAATAATACTCTAAAGATTTTTCTAGCTTTTTACCAATACTTTTAACATAAATAGATTTATCTTTAACCTCTATAGTAACAGGTAGTTTTGTTGAGTATTTAAGAGCATTATCTATAAGATTTTTAAGAGCAATACTTAGATAACCTAAATCTGCTTGTATTTCGAAACTTGATTTAATATTTACAATAATAGACTCTTCATCCTCAATAAAAAGTTTTGAAAGTGCCTCACTTATAAGTGTTTCGCAAGTGAAATTTTGCATATCAAACTTATGTTGGTTTGCATTAAATTTTTCTATGTAAAGTAGTTCATTTGTCATATCATCCATCTGTGAAAGTGCTTTGGAGAGTATAGTTTTGTATTTATTATCTTCTATCATCTCTATAGCAAGTTTTGATTTTGAAATGGGAGTTTTTAGCTCATGTGTGATATCACGAAGAAGTTGTTGTCTTGATGTTATAAGCTCTTGTGTATTTGATGCCATATAATTAAAACTTTTTGAGAGTTCGCCTATCTCATCATTTCCATAATCTTTTACCCTAGAGTTATAATCTCCCTCACCAAATTTTTTTATACTCTTAGACATCTCTTTTAGAGGATAAATCATTTTTAAGATAATTAAAAAGAGTATAATAAGAATTAAGATATCCGCAATAACCATGTAGTTTAAAAAATTCTTTTTAGCAAAATTTTTCTCTTGGGAATAATCCATCACTAAAATATCATCATCAAGATATTTCATATATAGTAGGTATTTATCATCTTCATGTTTAAGTATGTTTATTGCGGAGATATTTGTTGTATGCTCATAAATTATTTGTGAAGAAATAAAATAGTGCTTTTCATCATCAATAGTTTTAAAATCTAACTCTTTGAGTTTTTTATTTAATGCATTTTTATTGTTGTTTGAAAGGTAAGTAAATAATTCCTCTGAAACTTGTATATATTTCTCTTTTAAAAGTGTCTCAATTTGATTTTGAGTTAGTTTATTTGTCTCATTAGACATAAATATCATAAGAGAAAAACTAATAAGAAAAAGTATAAGAACTTTGTTAAAAATTGACATGTATCTCCTCTTTACTAACCTATAAATTTATACCCTATTCCCCACACGGACTTAATATATTTTGGCACTTTTGAATCATCCCCTATTTTATATCTGAGATTACTTATGTGCATATCTATAGTTCTATCTTTTGAGTTATACTCTATGCCAGTAACAGCATTTGAAATAACTTCACGCGAGAGAACTTTATCACGATTATTTAAAAATAAATACAATATATCATACTCAATTTTTGTCAAATCAAGTTCAAAATCTTCAACTTTTATCTGCATCTTATCTTCATTTATTTCAAAATCACCAACTCTTTTATTATTCGAAGTAACTCTTCTTAAAATTGCATTTATGCGGATAATAAGCTCTCTTGGCTCATAAGGTTTTGCTAAATAATCATCGGCTCCAAAATCAAAAGCAAGCATCTTATCACTTATTTCACCTCTAGCTGAAGATATAACAATAGGAATATTTGATTTTTCTCTTATCTTTTTACAAACATCAAAACCATCCATTTGAGGTAACATTAAATCAAGCACTATAAGTGCGTATTTCTCAGTATTTGTTTTTAAATCCTGTAATGCTTCAAGTGGTTGAGAAAATGCTTTTACTTCAAAATCATAATTTTGTAAATAATCGCAAAGGAGTACTTGAATATCTAAATCATCTTCTATTAAAAGTATGTTTTGCATCACTCCACTTCCCAGTCATCAAAATAGTATATAAACTTCTCTTTTTGTTTATCAGAGAGAGTTTTATGCATCATTTGTAAAAATTTATTTTCTGTTTTATGTCGTTTTTCATCAAGAGATTTATTAAGTTTAATTAACTCTTGCATATCAAGCTTTTTTGCTACAAAGAGGTTCTTTTTCTTTTCTTGAATATCTTCTTTGTACTCACTAAATTCTCTTAAGTTATATCTAAAATCTTTAAGTATTTTTTTTACTTCTATCTCTTGTGATTTAGAGAGTTTTAAATGAGAAATCTCTTTATTTATATGTCGTTCGCTATGATTATTATAATCATCAGCGAATAGACTTATCAACAATAAAAGTATAATTACTAAAATTTTCATGACACTTATCCTTATTTGGGTATTTTAATATCTTTATCATTTAATAAACCTTGCTCAATTCCTTTATGACAAGCTTTACAATTTGATTTTTTACTTATATTTTTATTTTTAAATACTTCATCATCTATATCATCATGTCTTTTTTTCCAGTATTTTGTTTTAGTAATGGCGATGATGCCTTTTTTATCAATACTATTTAAAATTTTATATGCTGATTCTTTAGTGGAATTCTCAGCTGCGTTTTTTACTAAATACTCCTGAATTAACTCCTTATCCTCTTCCTCCAAAGATGCATCATCTCCAAAGTGATTTTCTAAATCATTCATCATTGTTATCCATGATTCTTTTGGTAAAAGATATGGTGGGTAAAGTGTATGACAACTTATACACTCTTCATAAAATAGTTCATGTTTTACTTTATAATCAACTCTTTTATTTGCATCTTCAAGCATAATATTTGATGGACTTACTAACATATATACAAAAAATAGCACAGATGAACCTATCCATATAAACCCAAACACTCTTTGAAATAAACTTAGCTCTACACTCTTTGCGTCAACATTTTTATAACCATTTTTCATAGAAGATATTGCATCAGATTTATGAACAACTTTATCTAAAACAACTCCTGCAATATGTACAAAAACTACAGCTATTAACGCATTTGCAAAAAACTCATGGATCTCTTCAAAAAGCTCCATATCTTTAAATATAGTGGCATTTAAAAAAGATAGAACTCCCATTCCCTCTTGAGTACCATAAACAAGTGTTCCGCTTACAACTGCAAGTAGTGCTAAAACTATCATAGATACTATGGCCCAAGATGATGCTGGATTATGTCCTACATATTCCTTTTTTTCTCCAAATACGTTTATCATATAAGCAAATAAATCTCTAAGATTTAAATTAAAATCTTTAAACTTTGAGTATCTTACATCCATAAAACCCCAAACAATTCTATATAATAAGAGCAGTCCAACCATGTATCCCAAAGCTACATGAAAACTTAGAAAATTTTCCACTTCACTTAATATATATGCTAATCCAACAGCAAGAACTAGCAAAATATGAAAAAATCTTGTAGCAAGACTCCATACATATACTTTAGTCATTTTCATATTTTCCATAATTTGGAATATTTATATATCTTTCTTCGTATGAACCTTTATCTGCTGTTTTATGACAAGCCATACAGTTTGCTATAGACTTAACCTCTTTTTGTTCTACCATATCTCTACGAAGTTTTCTATGCTCTTTTTTGAAGTATCTTGTATCGCTAACTGCTATAGGTGTCTCATCTCTTCTTATGCTATCATCAATCTTTCTACTTATTTTATAATCTCTAAATTTTTCAGCTGAGTTATAAACTAAATAGTTTAAAATTCTTTTATTCTCTTCTGCTTCTAATGATGCATCAGTTTGGAAATGATTTTCTAAATTACTCATAAGTTTTACCCATGATTTCTCAGGTAAAAGTCCTGGTTGATATGCAAAGTGACAACTTCCACACTCTATTTTATAAAAAGCATTTCTAATTGGTGCTACACCTACTTTAGAGTATCCTTTTCTATCATCTCTATCTCTGTATTCACCTCTTTCATTTTCATAATAACTACTACTTCTATAGTTGTCATCTCTATGCTCATTTGGACTTGCCATTAAACTACCTGTTAAAACAATTGCTATTATTAATAAAGTTTTCATCATATATCCTTTTATTTTTTATTTACGATGTAAATTACTACATCACCTTTTTCTTGTGCACTTCCCTCTCTAACATAAACATCTTTGAAGTTACGTCTTAACCATTTTTTTACATCTTTTACCTTTACAAATCTATCAGCATTTGTAGTTGGTGAAAGTGGATCAATCACCTTGCCTGTACTGATATTTTCACCATTTTTACTAAAGTCACTTGTATGACAAGTCACACAAGATATTAATTTACCTCTTTTACCAACATGCTTTGAAGTAAAAATTTTCTCACCCCTGCTATAATCAAACCCCTTAAATTCAGGATTAGCTTTTTTAGCTTCAGTTTTTAAGTCATTCATATACTTTTGCATTTGAGGATTAAAATCATATGCCTCAGCTATAGATATTAAAAGCGTCAAGCTAATTAGTAGTTTTTTCATAATCTTCTCCTTGTTTTTTCTTTGTATAGTGTTATTATGAACTAGCTCTGTCAATCTCACTTTGACTTTTTCTTTACAATTTCTTTACAAAGAGAAGATTAAAAAAGGTATTAAAGGTATTGATATGCTTGGCGATTAATGTGGCTGTAGGTCTTATGGTAATATTAAATTTAATTTATACCATTAAAATTTTTCTATACTCTCAAAACCATTCATGATATCTACTTCTAAATTTTGTCTGCTTTTATCTATTAAAGATTTCATAAAAGAAAAAAATAAAAGCTTACAAACAGGTAAGTTCTTATACGCTCATTTAAAAATCAGAGTTGTTTATGAAATGCCTTCAAAAGCTATAATAAACTAAGAAGAAGTATATATTTTATGCTTTTTAAAAATTTTAATAAAAGCGTCAGCCATCATCTCATAACCTATTTTATTAGGATGTATATAATCATTTTTGTAGGCTCTGTTTTGCATAACAATAGGTAGTATTTCATCTTCATACATGACATCTGTTTCTTGTGCTATTTCATCATAAAGTGAGAGTACCTTTATTCCAGTAAAACTTAGATTTGGAACACCAACAAGCAGTACTTCTGCTCCACTTTGTTTTATAAGATTTATCATAGCTATAAGATTATTTTTGAGTTGCTCTCTTGAATATTTTTTTAGTATGTCATTTCCACCATGACAAAGAATTACTAAATCAGGGTTTTGTTTTAAAAACTTTGGCAAACGCTTAAATCCATCAGTGGATACTTCACCAGACACACCAGCATTTATAACTTTTAAGCCACTTTTTTTTGCTAGTACCGATGGATAAGAAAACTCTTTTTTTACTCCAAAGCCATAAGTGAGGCTATCTCCATAAGCAAGAATTACAGTATCACTTTTAAATGGGGGAAAATGAAATTTTTCTTTAGTGTCATCCATAATAGTTAAATATATAATAAGTACAAATACCAATATAGTGCTAAATACAATTTTATTCATAAAACAATTATAGCAAAATGTTTTTTTGTTATAATTGCAAAAATTTAAAAAAGGTAAGTGATGACTCCTAAGGGATTTGGTAAACGATACTTCTGCTTAGCAGCAATCCAGGCTTATATATCACTACTAAAAATTTCTGCTCTTAGTGTATCAGTATATACACTCGATGGCAAACCACTTAAAATAAAAATCAACTCTCCGCCTTCTGCATAATAATTATCTAAAAAAAATCAATATTCTAAAAAAAATCAACTTTTACTTAGTATATATTAACACAGGAAAAAATATGCAAAAAAAAATAATGTTATCTCTAACAACGGCTTTGTTAGTTAGTTCACTTCAGGCAACTATCATAGAACTTGAACCTATCTCTATTACATCAACTGCAATTAAAACAGATGAGCTAAAAGCAACTGATGCTGTAGAAGTTTACACACAAAAGGATATTGAGCAAGCTCATGTTCAAAACCTTTATGAGTTTTTAAATCAACAAACTTCAATTGTAACTATGCCAAGCTTTGGAAATCCATTTTTACAAAAAATAGATATGCGTGGATACGGCATAGGGGATGGATACCAAAATATTGTAATCACAATAAATGGTAGAAAAATGAATAATATAGACATGGTGTCTCAATTTTTAAGTTCTATCTCTCCCTCATCAATTAGCAGAATAGAGATTATAAAATCTTCTGGTATTGTAACTGGTGGAGATGGAGCGAATGCTGGTGTTATTAATATAACTACAAAACAAAACAATAACAAAGAGATATCTATTTATGGTGGAACTAATCATTTATCTGATTATTCTTTATACTTAGGTCATAAAGATGAAAAACTATCAGTCTCTTTTAGTGGGGAGAGTCAAAAAAAAAATGTTGATAGAGATATATCTAGTAATATTTTTAAAGATGAAAATAAACTATTAACTGCTACATTTAATCTAAGCTATAATTTAAATGAAAAAATAGAGTTAAGTGCTAATATGTCTGCTACAGACACTACTGTTATCTATGGAGGCGCACTCACAAAAGCACAATACGAAGCAAATCCAAATCAACAAGGTTCATCAAATTCAACAATTCAAGAATATGAAACAATTAATGTTGATTTAGGTTTTAGATATTACATAAATGATGAACTTACTTTAAATACAACTATCTTTAACGAAAAGAAAAGATCCAACTATGTAACTTCCTCATGGGAATCTCGTTATGATTATAAATCTCTCAAAACTATTCTAGATTACACAGATGACTTCAAAAGTATATCTGTTGGGTTTGATGGATTTAAAGGAGATAGAACAAGTTCTAGCGATACAACTACAAAAGATAATTTAGCTGGTTTTGCGATAAGTGAGTTTTATATAAATAACTCTACATTTAAAGCTGGTTATAGATATGAAAAAGTTACTTATAAATATAAAAAAACTAATACTTCTCTTAAAGATGATCACTCTTTATATGGTGCTGAATTAGGTTACAACTATACTTTTGATAAAGAAAAATCTTTTTTTATCAACTATTCACACTCTTATCAAGCTCCTGACATTGATAGATTTTTTAATTGGGGTGGTACATTTAATGCTTTTATAGATCCAAGTAAAGCTGATAATTTCAACATTGGTTTTAATTATATAACTTCATCAAATAAATTTAAAATCTCTGCTTTTTATATTGATTTGAAAAATGAAATTTATTATTATAAAACTAGTTTCAAAAATACAAATATAGATAAATCACATAAGTATGGTCTTGATATTTATGATAAATGGCTTATAAATAATAATTTTTCTGTTGTTTTAAATTATAACTATGTCCAAGCTATTATAGATAAAGAGATAGAAAATGGAGAAAACTTTGCTAATAAAAAACTACCTGGTGTATCAAATCACAATATAAAAGCAACTCTTAATTATAAAGTATTTAAAAATACTACACTTGCTCTAACTCAAATTTATCGCTCAAAAACATATGCAGCTGAAGATTTTAACAATAATTTTACTCAAAAACAAGATGCTTATAAAAGTACAGATATTTCTATAACTTACACAAAAAAAGGTTTAGAACTTTTTGCTAAAATAAACAATCTGTTTAATCAAAAAAATGGTTTATGGATTAGAGATGATGCTATCTATCCAATAAACTTTGAAACTACTGCTAAACTTGGGCTAAAATTAAAATTCTAAGGATATTTTGTGAGTATAAAAATTATATTTATCATACCTTTTTTACTACTCACCCTTAGTGCTAATGAGAGAATAATCTCTCTTAGCCCATCTATCACCGAAATAGTTTATGCCCTTGATAAAGGTGATGATTTAATCGCTACGAGTGATTACTCTTTATATCCACCAAAAGCGAAAGAGCTTAAAAATATTGGTAGTTATAGTAATCCTAATATTGAAAAAATCATTTCTCTCTCTCCAGCTCTAGTTATTGGTCAAGAGTTTAATGAATCAACTTTAGAAAAACTTAGATATTTTAAAATAAAAACTTTAAAATTAAATCTAAAAACAATAAGCTCTATTAAAAGCTCTATCAGTATTTTAGCAAAAAAGATAAATTCTAAAAATGCAGATAAATTACTAAATAATATCAATAACGCTATAACAAACACACCTAGAAGCAAACAATCACATAGTGTTATGATAGTTTATGGTCTTCATGAAGATTTACGAAATGGCATATATATCGCAGGACACGATATTTTTTTTGAAGATATTATAAGAGAATGTGGAAATACAAACGCTTATGTCAGTAACCTTACTTCTCAACCTGTTTTAAATTATGAAAATGTTATAGCTCTAAATCCACAACAAATAATAATCTTACACTCTCATGCAACAGAATCTCAAGTAAATATAAAAAAAGCACTTAAAGCTTGGTACGCTCTACCCACTGATGCTTCTAAAAACAAAAATATCTCTATAATTGACGAAGACTATCTTCATATTCCATCTCATAGAATAGCTCTCACTATTTCAAGGCTTTGCAAAGAGATGAATAAATGATTAAGTTAAAAAATCTCACTTGTTTATATGATGATAAATTAATTTTAGAAAATGTAAATCTACAAATAATTAACCATTTAACTATTCTTGGAGCAAATGGTTCAGGAAAAAGCACTTTAGCAAAAGCAATTTGTAACTTAATAGAGTTTAATGGAGAAATCACACTAGGTACAAAAAATATAAAGCACTTATCACTTTTACAAAAAGCAAAAAAAATCTCATATATTCCAGCAAAATTAGAATCTTATGATACCCATATAAAAGTTCAAGAGTTTGTTCTTCTAGGTAGATTTCCTTACAAAAAAAGCTTTTTTGATTACTCAGAAGAAGATAAAAAAATGGTAAAAGAAGCATTAGAGTTTTTAAACATATCACATCTAAGTGATCATACTATACACTCACTTAGCTCAGGAGAACAACAATTAACCCTCATAGCCGTAGCGCTAACACAGCAGAGCCAAGTTATCATCTTTGATGAGCCAACAGCAAACCTTGACCCACATAACTCTAAAATTATTGCACAACATATAAAGTCTTTAAAACAAAAACATCAAATCATCCTTATAACACATGATTTAAACCTTGCTTCTTATATGCATACTCCTATAATTTTTATAAAAAAAACCCAAGCAAAACTTTACGAAAAGGATTTTTTTAACAATTCAAATTTAGAAAATCTTTATGGTGTAGAGTTTGAATCATTGGCGGTAAAATATGAGTAGATATCTTATCCCCTTACTATTTTTTGCCATCTTAATTATTTCCCCTTTTATAGGTGTAGTTTCTCTAAATATACAAGATATATTTAATTCAAATCATCTAAGCTCAACTATATTTTTTGACCTGAGACTTCCTAGAGTTTTTTTTGCATTTTTTGCAGGAGTTATTTTAGCCTTGAGTGGGCTTCTTTTTCAAACTTTATTTCGCAATGCTCTTATGACTCCATACACTTTAGGAATCTCTAGTGGTGCAGTTTTAGGTGCTGGAATTGCTATAAAACTAGGTCTTGGAGCTATGGTATTTGGCATTGCAACCATTAGTATATTTGGTTTTATTGGAGCAATATTTACAGTTTTTTTGCTTGTCTTTTTTTCACGCTATCTTAAAAACTCTCAACAAGAATCACTCTTACTTTTAGGGATAGCTCTCTCACTTTTTTATACTTCTTGTTTAATGATCATTTTTTATCTTGGAACCACTATACAAAACGATATGCTTATCCGTTTCACCATGGGTTCACTCTCCATAATTGGCTGGCAAAGTCCTATAACTATTGGGATTATTGCTTGTTTGCTACTTCTTATCATCTACATATATCGTTTTGAGTTACAGCTCTTAAGTATCTCAGATGAGAGTGCAACTCTTAAGGGTGTTGACACTAAAAAAGTCACCCTCGTGCTTCTTATTGTTTCATCTTTTGGGATAGGAACACTTGTTAGTATTAGTGGGCCTATCGGTTTTGTAGGGTTAATAGTTCCTCATATGGTCTCAAAAATATACCCATCTACAGTAAATAATCGTATCATTAAAACTGCTCTATTTGGTGGTCTATTTTTAGTTTTTTGTGACACAATAACAAGAACCTTACAAACTGGAAGTGAATTACCTATTGGGATAGTTACAGCGCTTATTGGTGGACCATTTTTTATATATCTAATTATAAACAGGAGTAAGAAATGAGCTATGCGTCTTGGTTTGAGTCTCATGCTACGAAACATAAAAAAATTGTAGATAAACTTATATTAAAAGGCTATACGAAAGAGCAAATCATAGAGTACTTTGAGTTTGAAAACATGGTAAAAGAGGAAAATGATTTTTGTCCTCTTTATAAAACAAATACTAAATGCCATGAGATGGAAGGTCTAAACTGTTATCTGTGTGCTTGTCCTCACTTTCGATTTGATGATGATGGATTAGAGACCTATAATGGAAGTAAAATATTAAGCACATGCGATATAAAAAATGGTGAAAAAGTTGCAGAGAAATGTAATATACACCATAATTGTTCAAAGTGCAGTGTGCCTCACCATAAAGCTTATGTAAAAAAGATTTTTGATTTGGATTGGAAAAAGATTATGAACAATTGTGCACCAGATGATGTTTAATAAAACATAAGTGATAATTCTTAAAAATATTATTATCCTCTTTTAATTACTTTACATCTGATACTTGAGCCAATGCCTCTTTAAGAAACTTAGCTGTTCCTTTTTTTGATCTCTCTTCTAAGTAATCATACGATTTAAGTGCTGATAGCTTTTCAGAAACAGCAGTAGATATAAATTGACTTATAGCAATATATTCTTTTTTTGAAAATTCTTCTAAATTCATATTATAAAACACCTTTTTTTAATAATTGCATTGGTGTTAATATGTCTATATTAAAATACTCTTCAACACCTTGAAAATCTTTTGTATGGTGTGTAATTATCGCATCTGCGTTAGCATTAAGAGCTGTTTCTAAAACTTTATCATCAAAGTCATCTTTTAAATACGGTACCCATAAAAAATCATGTTTTGTCCTATAAGATATTGCAATGACATTTGCTATTATCATCTTAATGTCTTCATAAGAAAAGCTCTCGTATCTCTCCATATTTTCAGGCTGAAGTAAAATATTTTCAAATTCTAAAACTACAGGAAATGAAACCACATTGTACAAGTACTTTTTCTCAGCTTTTATTGCTAAAAGTTCAAGCAACATAAAAGAATCACTTTTTTTTGATAAAAGTGCGGATAACAATATATTTTTATCAATAACGATTTTATACATATAAAAATTATATATAAAAGCATATTAAAACTAAATAATTATTACTCATAAAAGGCAATAAATAAAATGAATTCTTTAAGTTACATTTGTTTATAGACTTTTTGATAAAATCAACCCAAAATATAAAAGTTATAACTTGAAAATTTACAAAACAGATGCTACTAAAAACTTTGCTTTGCATAAATAGATATAGATTTTAGATAAAATTCTATTATGAAAAGAAAAAAAACTCTATTTATCGGTGGAATTAAAAGTGGTAAATCTCTTAATGCTCAAGAATACATACTTAAAAATTCTACAAAAAAGCCCATATATTTAGCAACAACTGAATTTATAGATGAAGAGATGCAAAAAAGATTAAATGCTCACAAAACAAGCAGAAGTAATAAGTTTGAAACTATAGAAGAAGCTCTTGAGCTAAAAAAAATTATATCTGTGTCTAGTAGTGCAATTTTGGTTGAGTGTGTTAGCATGTGGATAAACAACATGTTATACCATCAAAAAACTCTCCAAAATATACTAAACGAACTAGAAGCTATTTTAAAACTTGATAAAGAGATAGTGTTTGTTTTAAATGATGTTGGAAGTGGGGTAATACCTGATAATAAACTAGCAAGAGAGTTTGTTGACATAAGTGGTAAGCTATCTCAACTTATAGCGCAAAATTGTGATGAAGTTTATCATACCATCGCAGGAATATCAACGAGAATAAAATGAAAAATATTTTTAATGGTTTTGCTCTAGCTATCTCTATGCTCACTATCATTCCATTTTTTAAAATTCACAATTTTTACAAGGGTATTAACGGTTATGGGGTGATGTTTTATCCTTTAGTAGGTTTTATACTTGGTTTAATTTTATGGACTATTTACTCTGTTTTATCATTATATATCTCATCATTTCATTTGGGAATTATCATTTTTGCTATACTTGTTTTACTTACTGGGGCTCTTCATATTGATGGTTTTAGCGATACTATTGATGGTTTTTATGTCTCAAAAGACAAAGCACTAAAAGTTATGAAAGATTCTCATGTTGGTGGAATGGGAATGATAATAACAGCCACTTTTTTAATACTAAAAGCATCTTCACTAGCAAATTTTGAAGCCTTTTATCTTTTACCAATTATTTTAATGCTCTCAAGATTAAATGCTGTTTTAGCAATTTATCTCTATCCATATATTAGCCAAAATGGCATGGCCACTTTAGCAAAAGAAGAACTAACAAAATCACAGATTTTTATAACAATTCTCTACTCTATAGTTTTAACATTTATATTTGGTGGCACTATATTATTGGTTGGCTCACTGTTAGTTTTGTTTATTTTGAAATACTTTTTCATTAAAAGATATGGTGGGTTTAGTGGTGATATTTATGGTTTTACTATTGAAGTAACAGAGTTGATTTTACTAAATATCATTCTTTTTGGAATTCTTACATGAGGATAACTTTAGTTCGTCATTGTGAAGTTCAAAAAGAATATATAGGATGCTACAATGGGCACAATAACATTAAATTATCTAAATATGGAGATACTCAAGCGAAAGAGCTAGCTAAGAAATTATATACTCCAGAATTTGATATTATTTTTTGTTCTGACTTACTTCGTGCAAAAGAAAGTGTAAAATATTTTAAAAACTATAAAAATATCATCTATACAGATAAACTAAGAGAAAAATCATGGGGAAAACATGAAGGGCTTAATTTTGATGAGATTATAGCTCAAAATGAGATAAAGTACATAAAATTTTTTCAATGGATAGAAGCACTTGATGGAGAACCTTATCAAGAGTATATAAAAGGGATAAAAAAGTTTTTTTTAGAGTATTTAAAATCATTAGAAAAAGAAAATATTTTAATCATAACTCACGCTGGAGTTATACGAACTTTTTTAAGCATAGTTAGAAATATCTCTCTTGAAGAGGCTTTTAAAATTAAAATAAATTATGGAGATTTAATAGTTGAAAACATATAATATTTTTACAAATAAAATAGACTCTCTTCCTGATGGAAAAGCAGATTTTTTACTAGCTGCTAGTGTTACAAAAACTTGTATGATAGATGGTATAACTCAAGCTGGAATTCATGGTATGATTGACTTTACACCTACACTTGATGCTGAATTTATAGCAAATGAAAAAGTTTTCTCTATTGATGAACTTGCTGAAACTCCAACTGGTGTGCCAACTCCAGCTATTATAACAAGGGCAGTACATAACTTAATCCCTTTTAGTTCAATAGAAATTTTAAACTTAGGACTCTCTTATCCTGCACAAAACACCACTTCTCATAGCTTCGATATATTTCCATCTAGTTCTATTATCTCAGGAGCAAATATTGATGCTAAAGAGATTTTTGCCAAAGGTATAAAATGTGGTAAATCGTATGAACTAAAGGGTAGTTATCTCATACTTGCAGAGAGTACACCAGGCGGAACAACAACTGCAACTGCTAGTGCATTGGCACTTGATTATGATTGTGCAAATGATTTTTCATCTAGCTTTTTAAACTCTCCAAATAATATAAAAAATCAAACTATAAAAAAGGCTTTATCGCTTATAAATAATGACATGAGCAGTTTTGAAAAGCTCTCACTTGTAAGTGATAATATGCTTATTTTTTGTGCTGGTTTTTTATTAGAAGCTTCAAGAAGATTTCATGTAGTTTTATCAGGGGGAACTCAGATGGTAGCATGTCTGCTTATAGCAGATAAATTAAAAGAAGATATTCTTATGAGAATTAAAAGTGATAATATTACTTTAGCAACTACTTCTTGGATAGTTGATGATAAAAATTCTGATATTAAACATTTGCTCTCACTTCTTAGCTACAAGCCTCACGCTATTTATACCTCTTTCTCATTTGCACAAAGTGAAATTCCTATACTTAAAAAATATGATGATGGAGAAGTAAAAGAGGGTGCTGGAGCAGGTGGAGCATTAGCTTATGCATATGCAAATAAAAGTAATAATGATGAGCTACTGAAGGCAATAGAGTATATTATATATTCTATGTAAGAGTAATTATTAATATTACGATAAAATCTCACTTATGAAACTTAAAATGCTTTTATCTATACTTTTTTTAATTGTTACAACCTTTTCTGCTATACATGAAATAGAGCATATTGCACATAATGATAGCTCATCATGTCTTATTTGTCATGTTAATGACAATTTAGCACTAGATGACATACAAGATAAATTTAAAAATATTGAAATTTTTTATTTTGAAAAAAATTCATATAGTAATCAAGTTTTAAGTCTTCATATTAAAAAATATACTGACCAAAATCAAGCACCACCTTCACTATCCTAACTATCAAAAAATAAAATAAAAAACTTTACAAAAATAAAATATTATTACAAATAGGATAGAACTATGAAAAAGTTAACTTACTTATCATTAGTTGCATCTTCATTTCTTTTAGCTGATACTGATATAGAGCAGTCAAAAATGCAAGTGAATAAACAGCAACAAATTATACAAAAAAATGAGAGTGTGCAAATATTACATACTCATGAAGTACATGAAAAAGATGAAGAATCTAAATATTTAAAATATATACCTGATATATTGCTAATATCTGATTTTTCTTATGTAAATAGAAATAAAAAAGATAGTGAAATTATTCACCTTGAAATACCTGGCATTGTTCATGGATTACTTGGCGAACACTCAGATGGTGGCAATACTCATTCAACTTATAATGCAAATAATGGTTTAAATCTAAACTATGTTGAGTTATTGCTCTCTAGTGATATAAATCCTTTTTTTGCTATTGATTCCACCATACATTTTAGTGAGGATGTAGTTGAAATAGAAGAGCTATTTTTTACTTCAACAATATTAGATAGTAGCGTAAAAATAAAAGGTGGTAAATTTCTATCAAACTTTGGTAATATAAATGAAAAGCATCATCATGTATGGAGTTTTAGCGATATGCCATTGGTTTATGAAAGCTTTTTAGGATTACATGGCATAAACGAGATAGGACTACAGCTTCAATGGATCGCACCAATAGATACATATCTAATGGTTGGTGTAGAGATATTAGAGGGTAAAAATGAACACTCTTTTGGACATAAAATGTTAGGTGATGATGCATCACCAATTGCAAAAGAAACAAATATTCCATCTCTTTTTATTGCTTATATAAAGTCATCTTTTAATATTTATGATACATCTATAAATGGTGGTATATCTTATGCAAATGCAGATGCAAGACTTGATCACTCTAGCGATGAAGATCCTAGTGTATTTAGTGGAGATAGTGAACTTTACGGTGTAGATTTACAAGTAAAACATTATTTTGGTTTGCATAATTTTTTATCATGGCAAAGTGAATTATTAATAAGGAATATGAAAGGTAATCAATACACTCTTGACCCAAATAACACTACACTTGTAACTGACACAGCACATTTAGATAAAAAACAAGCAGGATTTTACACTCAACTAGAGTATGGGTTTAATAAAAATTACAAAACAGCTATAAGATATGACACTATCTATAAAAATGATGTTTTAAGTGATGGCATAAATTTAAATGAGCCTGTATCATTAAATAAATACTCTGCAATGATAGAGTATCAAATGAGTCAATATGCAAAATTTAGACTCCAATATAACCATAATGAAGCACTTTATAACGAAGATGGTTTAAAGCAAAAAATCAACACTCTTATTTTTCAAGTGAATATCTCTATTGGTACTCATAATAGTGATAAACATCACTAATTTTAGAGAAACTAGTGATAGATTGGTGCTAAATGCATCAATCACAAATAGTTTTTAAAGCTTTACTAAGTATTTCCTCTAGCTCTTCTTCCTCTACCTTTTGCTCCTCTTGTTGTGTAGTGTGCTTTAAAACATGATTGACAAATATTATACTTTGAGTTTAATGGTAGAGGGACTTGACACATTCTACATCTTGATGCAAGTTGACTTTGTTGCAGAGATTCTTCGATAAATTTATTTACAATTTTTCTTGCAGAATGTGCTTTATTAGAATCTACAAAATAATCATCAAACCTATAACTAAGCCAAAGATATAGTGAAATCTCTTTTACCATATCCTCAGCACGCAACAGTTCATCCATTGTTTGAGCACAACCACCTAAAAGAGATTGTGCAGTATAAAAGACTGGTAATTTTTGCTCTAGTGAAGCTAAATAACTCTCATACGCGGCTATAATATATGGGGATTTTAAAGTTAATGGTGCACACGCTAAATGGTACTTCATGGCTATATCTAAATCATACTTATCAACTATAAGAGCAACCTCTAACATGTCATCTAAATTTGTTGCGATAAAAGGACCGTTAAACTCCATGTTTTTTACAAAAAACTTCAGTATTTCATTTAGTGAATTCTCTTCTAAAATATTTCCTACAAGTTTTATATGCTCCATGTTTGCCATAACTTTAAAAGGTATGGTTATCTCCCTTGCTTCTTTAAAGAAATTTTTCTTGACTATCTTTAAAACATCATTAGTTAATGCCCCAACAAAACCCTCTTCATGTAATCCATATCTTCCTGCACGACCTGATATTTGATGAACCTCGTTTGCAAATAAGTTTCTTTGAGATACTCCATCAAATTTTTCTGCTTTTGAAAAAAGTATAGTTTTAATAGGCAGATTCATCCCCATAGCAATGGCATCTGTGGCGATTAGTATCTGTGTTTCACCGGCTCTAAAGCGTCTTGCTTCCTCGCGTCTAACTTCAGGAGAAAGATTTCCATAAACAACACTAACTCTAAAATAAGATGAGAAATTCTGCTTGAGTCTTAGTACATCTTTTCTACTAAAAGCTATAACAGCTGTACCCTCTTCAACTTCTGCTGTATCCACAGGAATATCTAAAAGAGTTAGTGGATTTTTTCTTTTAAATTCTATAATTTCTAGTTCTTCCCCTAGATACTCAGCTAAAGCTATTATCGCTTCTTTAGAGTTTGAAGAACCTGTCATAATAACTTCACTTGCTGGTGCTCCAATAATAGCATTTGCCCATGCCCAACCACGATCACGATCATCAATCATCTGTACTTCATCAATAACACAAATATCAACATCAACTTCAAAGTTTAACATCTCAATAGTTGAGCTAATATGGGTTGCTTCATCATTTAAAATCTGCTCTTCGCCTGTTATAAGTGAGGACTCTATCCCATCATGTTTAAGACCCTCGTAACCCTCTAATGCCAAAAGCCTAAGTGGAGCTAGGTAATAACCAGTATCCCTATCTTTTAGTTTTTGCATTGCTTGATAAGTTTTTCCACTATTTGTTGGACCTATGTGAAGAGTTAGTTTTCTTCTCATACTTCTAGCTTGAGGAAATAGATTTTTAAAGTCTCTTATGGTTCTAGCTAAAAGTGCATGTTTTTGTTTTTTAATAACCTCATCATGAGTGTTTTTAACAAATTTTCTTAATGTTTTTCTAGCTATTTTTGGTGTAATAAGCAAAGAAAATGGAAGCAAATCAAATAATACTTCATATACTTTGATATATAAAGCTTCATCACTTAAGTGAAGCAAGGTTGCATAAGCTCTACACTCATCTATAAGAATATTCAAATCTTTTAAAAACTGCTCCTCTTGCTCTTTTTTTGACTCCGATATAACTTCTGAAAAATCAAGTTCTTTTGATTCCCAAATATCTTGTAAAAGTGAGTTTAACTCAACATGAAGCTCTAATGTATAGCCTTGAATCTTATCAATAAATGGGGGTACAAAATCACTCTCCATACGAACTAAAAGCTCTTCATCATGAAGTTCTATCTCAACTTTTCCTATTATTTTTTGGATTATTTTATCAAGAACACTTTTTTTAATAATAGGATAAGACACTTTTGTTTTTGGTGGTGATGCACGAAGAGCGGTTACTATCTCTTTTTGAGTTAAATGCAAGTGAGGGCTAGCAAGATTTTTTATAAACCTATTCGTTTCATCTTGCTTTTTAGTTATTATAAGCTCTTTATCATTTGATATTCTTTCAACTATTTCAGATTCATCAGCATTTTGAAGGTATTCATAATCATAAATTTTTGTATTAAGTGTTAAAATTTTATGAAAACTTTGAGCATAAAGTATGTAGTGAATGGAAGCATTAAACTCCAAAGAATCATCTATATCAAAAATTCCATCAAGCTCTTTTTCAAGCTGCTGTCTTTTTAGTTCATAGCGAATATGGCGAAGCTTTGATTCCATCTTTTGGATAGTAATTTTCTTACTTCTTACATCATGAAAAAGCTCATGTAATTTTATGGCTTCTTCTTGAGTAACGTCTAATTCTTTTAAAAGAATATCTATCTTTTGTTCTCTATCTATATTTGGCTGTTTTGGTATATTTGAAACATAAATTTCACCATTTGAAGTAAAAAAGTTTAGTAAATCTTGACGAAATCCACTATCAGCCTCACTCCATAACATTCGTATTGTTTTAACAAGTTCATCTTTTGAATGCTCTACATCATAAATCCCTAAAGTTGCAAAAAGCTCACTAAGAGTCTCAGAACTAACCCTCTCAATCCCAACATCAAAAGGATCATCATCAAAATATTTTCGTATTTTTTGGTTTATTTTAAAATTTTTTTTATTTTTCTTTGACATACTAAATTGTAGCCTAAAGTAATAAGTTTTGTATTAAGATGTCAGGGTTATTTTTGATTTAAGAATTATATTTCAAAAAAACATTGCTAAACAAGCTAACTATCAGATAAATATCTATACTTCTAATAACTTTTGAGTTAAATCCACCCAGTAAGAAATTCCCCAAACAAGAGCTTCATCGTTGAAATCATACTGAGAATTATGAAGCACACAGTTGTTTTTAATAGCTCCATTTCCTACCCATATATAACACCCTGGTTTTTCTTCAAGCATTATAGAAAAATCTTCTGCTCCCATACTTGGAGGAAAGCTAGTATTAACATTTTGCTCTCCAGCCAAGTTTATAGCAACCTCTTGTGCTATTTTGGTTTCTTTATCACTATTTAAAGTAACAGGATATGCAAGATTTTGAGGGTTAAACTCTATATTTACTTCTAATCCAAGTGCTTGCGTTGTAGCTGTGGTAATTTTTTCTATAGCCTCTCTTGTTTGTTTTTGAGTTTGTTTTTTTAGACATCTGAAAGTTCCCCTTAGGGTTACAGATCTTGGTATAACATTCCAAGTGCTACCTCCTTGAATCTGAGTTATACTAACCACCACAGCATCTAGTGGGTCAGAATTTCTACTAACTATAGTTTGAAGAGCATTTATAACTTGAGCTGAACCAACTATAGGGTCTTTTCCTAAATGTGGCATACCAGCATGACATCCAACACCTATTATTTCCATTTCAAAAGTGTCAAAAGAAGCCATCATGGCTCCAGATTTTATAGCAAATTCTCCGACATCAAACCCATGAAAATTATGCATTCCCCATACACTATCTGCTGGAAATTCTTTAAAAAGACCATCTTCTATCATCTTTTTAGCACCACCTTTTATCTCTTCTGCAGGTTGAAAAATAAAATATACAGTACCATCAAAATTTCTAGTTTGAGAGAGATATTTCGCTGCACCTAAAAGCATTGCCATATGCCCATCATGTCCACATCCATGCATCTTACCATCATACTTAGACTTATACTCTAAATCACTATATTCTTGCATATCAAGTGCATCCATGTCTGCCCTAAGTGCTATTTTTTTATCACTTAATCCGACTTTTAAAGTAGCAACCACTCCCGTTTTTGCAAGACCTCTATGTATATCTAAACCAAATGATTCAAGTTTTTTTGCTATAAAATCAGATGTATTGTACTCTTCAAAAGCGGTTTCAGGATGTTGATGAAAATATTGCCTATACTCTTTTATTTCTTTATATAGTGGCTTTACTTTATCGTATGTAGACATAAAAGTCCTTAGGTTTTTTTTCATACTATAGCATAAAGCTAAAAATTGTATAATCAACTTTATAAACTACTCAAACGAATGAATTTAAAAAAAGTTTTTACTAAACAAGACGGATTAGAGAATGCAATCAAAGATAAAAAGTGAAAATTAAGAAAAATTTGATACTATTTTATCTATGAAAAAACTATTACTAATTACACTGATTACGACACAATATCTTGTTGCCCTTGTTACTATTACACCTGTAGAAATAGGTGTAAAAGCTGGCATATCTGCTAAAGCTGAAGTTGGTCTTGAGACTAAAAGAGGAAATACTGATAAAGATAATTACAAAGCTTCTGCGAGAATTACTTACGATGAAGCAATAAACTATGTGGTATGGGGCGAAATCTCTGGCGAATATGGTAAATCAAATAATGTAGAAGATACAAGTAAACTTTTCTCACATCTTAGATATATACATACACTTGCAGATAATCAAAATCTAATATATGAACTATTTGTGCAAATTCAAAGTGATAAATTTAGACAAATAAGTTCTAGAGTTTTAGGCGGTGGTGGACTAAGATATAAAATCTTTAGCTCACAAGAAATTGGAAATGGATACTTCGGTTTAGGTGGATTTTATGAAAATATTGTATACAACAATTCTGCACTTAACTCGAATGAAGACAACACAAGATTAAATACATACCTTACATATGCTGTTGGCTTTAGTGAAAAATCAACTTTTTCAGCTACTATTTACTATCAACCTCTAAGTGATGATTTTAGTGATTATATACAGTCGAGTCAGCTTGAGTTAAAACTTCATATCTTTAAATCATTATTTTTAAAATTTAAAACTTCATGGGATGTGGATAGCAGACCACCAATAGGTATTAAAAAATCAGACTTTACTCAAATAACTTCTTTTGTTTTTAATTTCTGACCCCATAAGTATAAAAAGTAAAATGATAAAAGTGCGATAAAAGTCGAACTTAAAAACAAGTATTTCGGATAGAACTCATAAACATACCCGGCTATTAATGCTCCCATAAATGCACCAAAACCATAAGTTATTCCCGAAAAAAACTGTTGAGCTAAAGATTTATGTTTATATAAGTAAAATAAGTAACTAATAGCGGCTGAATGGAATAAAGCAAAACTAAGAGCATGTATGGTTTGAGTAAAAAATAGCACCCCTAAATTTTGCGGAAATAAAAATAGTAATAACCAACGAAAAGCTGTTGCAAAAGTAGCTATTTGAAGTATAAGAAGTAAGTTTTTGCGAAGAAGAGCTCCTTGAAAATAGAGCATAAATATCTCAACAACAACTCCAAAACTCCAAAGATATACGGTCATATCTAAACTAATTCCATGATCTGTTTCATAAATAGTAAAAAAGTTATAAAATGAACCAAAACTCACCTGCATAAGTGTAAGTCCCGCCCACAATTTCCAATCTTTTAGTATGCTTATATCATTTTTAATATCTTCACTTTTATCAAGTAGTGCATTTGCTTTTTTCCCTATGATAAAAGCTGTTATAGCTGTTGTAAAACTCAATACCAAAAGATAATTAAGAGCAATATATGGAGATGATAAAAATTTTACTAAAACAAGTGCTACTAAAATAAAACCCACTGAACCAAAAAGCCTAATCTTTCCATATCTCTCTTTTCCAAGATATTTTAATGAGATAAGCTCTATATATGGAAGTACTAAACTAAGCCCTATTCCCAAACCTATATTTGAAAAAAGTAGTGCATAAAAATTATTTATTGAAAAATAAAAAGCTATAGAGCTTATACATAATATCAAAAGTGATACATTAAAAGTGGTTGCATCTATTTTTAAACCTTTGATAAAAGCAAAAGGAACTAAAAAACGCACAAGTGGAGCGGCTGCAAAAAGTATCCCTATTTCACTGGCAGAATAGCCTATCATCGATAACACTTTTGGCATAAATATTATATATACCCCAATAATTGAAAAGTAAAAAAAGTAAAAGGTAGATAATAAGATTGACATGTGCTATTATAACAGACTCATCCTTATATGTTTACCCATGGTTAACTTATGATTAACTTCCTATTAACTTATAATTAATATACTTTGAATATCTGAATTATGTTTAATCACCCCTCCCCATAATTAAGATATTTTTAAGATTTATCGAATATTATTTATCCAGCCTTTACCCCTTTTTGGCTGGAAAAATTATGTTAAACTTCTATTTATGAACAAAATCATTCTAAGCACTTTAAACTCAAGATTTACACATACTTCAATAGCCTTACGATATCTTTATGCAAACCTCAAGAAATTACAAAATAGTGCAAAAATATTAGAATTTAGTATCAATGATGCTATTCAAACCATCGCAGAAAAACTACTTATCAACTCCCCAAATATTATAGGCATCGGTGTGTATATTTGGAATGTGTCGCAAGTAAGTGAGCTAATTCATATCTTAAAAAAGATATCTCCAGATACAATTATAATTTTAGGTGGACCAGAAGTTTCTCATGAACCTTTTCGTGTAAATTTATATAGTGCTGATTTTATTATTCAAGGTGAAGGTGATTTGGCTTTTTATGAACTGTGCCTTAATATTTTAGATAATAACCCTCCTAAAGAAAAAATCATTAAGGCGAGCATGCCTTCACTCGAAAATATAGAGCTACCTTATAAGTACTATAGTGATGATGATATAAAAAACAAATATCTTTATGTGGAAGCTTCTCGAGGTTGTCCTTTTGAGTGTGAATTTTGTCTATCTTCTATGGATGAAAAAATTAGGGCTTTTAATCTTGATAAACTTTTAGAAGAGTTTGAAATACTTTGGGCTAGAGGTGCAAGAAATTTTAAATTTATAGATAGAACCTTTAATCTAAATATAAAAACAGCAAACAGACTTTTAGATTTTTTCTTAAATAAAGATAATAAAACTCCATATTTTACTCACTTTGAAGTTATTCCAGATCATTTTCCAGATTCTATAAAATCAAAAATTGCACAATTTCCAAGTGGAGCTTTGCAGTTAGAGATAGGGATACAAACTCTAAACCTTGAAATTGCAAACAACATCTCAAGAAACCTGAAACTAGACAAAATAAAAGAAAATATAAGATTTTTAGAAAATGAAACAAGTGCTCATATTCATCTTGATTTAATTGTTGGTCTTCCAGGAGAGTCATTGGAGAGCTTTGGCTCTAATCTTGATGAATTAGTAAGCCTTAGTTCTTGTGAGATACAAATAGGAATATTAAAAAAACTATCAGGCACATTTATAAACCGTCATGATATAGAATTTGGAATGGTCTATAGCGACATTCCACCTTATGATATTTTAAAAAATTCACAACTTAGTTTTAGTGATATTCAAATTATGAAAAGATTTTCAAGATTTTGGGATTTAACTTACAATAGTGGAAACTTCAAACAAAGTGTAAAACTTATTTGGCAAGATGAGAATGTGTTTGAGAATTTTTATGAATTTAGTTTATGGATATATACTCAAACAGATTCCACTTATAAAATTTCTCTTCAAAGACTTGGTGAACTACTTTTTATATATCTAAGTGAGGTTAAAAAATTATCTATTGAGATGGTAGCAAAAAAGATGATTGAAGATATGATGAAACTAAAAGGTAGGGCAATTCCAAGTTATTTAAAACCATATATTAAAAATATTGAAATACAAAATAAACAAGGAACGTCGGGGTTCAATAAAAGACAGCAGTAGATATCAGATTTTTTTTGATATAATCATTCATGCTTAAATCAAAAGTGTTTATTCTTTTATTATCACTATTTTTCGTACCTTTAGCCTTAGCAAAAGAACCTTATGTTGAAAAACCTTTATTAGATAAGATTGTCACTAAATATAATGTATTTGCAAAAAAAAGATTTTTTTATCTTCAAAAATCACTTACTCTAGCAAATGAAAAAAATGATTTAGAAAAACTTGAAATTGTCAATAATTTTTTTAATGAAGTAAAATATTTAACAGATATAATAAACTATAAAAAAAGCGATTACTGGGCAACTCCTTGGGAATTTTTAGGTAAAGACAGAGGAGACTGTGAAGACTATGTTATAAGTAAATATTTTGCTCTTAAATATTTGGGAGTAGAGCCTAAAAAACTATTTTTTACTTATGTTAAATCCACAAAATTTAAAGCACCTCATATGGTTTTAACATACTTTGAAACACCAAAAAGTGAACCACTTATTTTAGATAACTATAACCGAAAGATATTTCCAGCTTCAAAAAGAAAAGATTTAACTCCTATCTATCATTTTAATGGTGATGTTCTCAATCAAATAGGCAAAGCGAAAAAATCTCATAAAAAATGGGATCAACTAAAACTCAACATGAAAAGGAAAAAAATATGACCCTCTTTAAACAAATAGCTATAATGCTATCAATATTTTTACTTATAATTTTGGCAACAGTTTTAACACTGAATTTTCAAAGTGCAAATAAATCTGTGCAAGATAGACTTTATGAGGATGCTAAAAATACAGCAACTTCGCTAAGCTTATCACTTGGCAATGCAAATGGTGATATATCTATAATGTCTACTATGATAAACGCAAACTTTGATAGTGGTTATTATCGTAATATTATACTTATTGATGTTGATAAAAAAGTTCTTTATAAACGAGAAACAGAAACAGAAGTTTTAAATATCCCTAAATGGTTTTTAAATTTTGTTAATATTAAAGCACCTATTGCCAATGCAAATGTATCTGCTGGATGGAGCCAAGTTGGTATACTTAATGTACAAAGTGATACTACTTATGCATATAAACAACTATATTCAATTTTTAAAAGTCTTCTAATCTCTTTTGCAATTATTAGTAGTTTAGGTTTGATTATCTTAAACCTACTTATACATACAATTTTAAGACCTCTTAAAGAAGTACAAAAACAAGCGGCCGCTGTAATAAAAAATGAATTTATAATTCAAAAAAATATCCCATATACAAAAGAGTTTAAAGATGTTGTTCTCGGTATGAACAATATGGTTTCAAAAGTAAAAGCTATGTTTGATAAGGGAAACGAAGAGCTAAAAGCACACAAGGAATTAGAATATATAGATCAAGTAACAAAATTAAAAAATCGTAAATATTTTATAGATAAACTACCTTCATACCTTAAAATAGATGCATCCTCAAAAAGTGGTGTAAATATAATTTTATCCATAAATGAGATGGGTGAAACAAATAAGAAACTTGGTCACTCTAAAATGAATACATTTCTTGTTAATATCGCAAATATATTTACTCAAAATACAAAAAATACTCAAGATGCAGTTATATCCAGAATGAATGGTACAGATTTTTTTATATTACTGCCAGGATACTCAAGTGATATCGCACTAGAGATAACAAAAAGTATAAAAACATCTTGTATTGATATTATAGAATCTTTAAATTTAGATGAAGAAAAAACATCTATTTCTATAGGAATATATGAATATATATGTACAGACACTATTCCTCAGCTGTTATCTCGTTCAGACAATGCTCTTGCTCAAGCAAAATTTTCTCATTCTACATACATAGAAAAATCTAGTAATTCCTTGGAAGTTATGGGGAAAGAAGCTTGGAAATCAATTATTAATTTAGCTATTGAAAAAAATAAATTTTATTTTGTACCTTGGTCTGTTATAGATACAAAAAATAAAAAACTTGACCATCATGTTCTTAGTATTAATCTTACTATTGATAAAAACACCTCTTATAGTTATGCTCAGTTTATGGCACCAGCTATAGAAGCAGGTTTAAGTTATAAAATTTATAAAAATATTTTAAATTTATTGTTCAAAACACCTCAAATAGTCTTAAAAGCAAAAAAATATGCTCTTAGATTACCGCTGGAGTATCTAGAAGCAACCAATAGTTATAATGAGATAAGTTCTCTTCTACAAACTAACGCTGCAACGCTTCCTTTTAAACTCATAATAGAATTACCAGATAAACTTGTGAACAATAACTCTGCATTAATTATGCAATATAAAAAATTATTTGATATGTACAACATCGATATTGGTATTTTTGAATTTATTGGTGAAAGTGATGATTATCAATATCTTCAAAATATTAAACCTGTATATATCAAAGGTGAAGGGAATTATTTTTTAACACAAAATACTCAATCACTTTCAGCCCTTAGACTTATAACAGATAGTGTTGATATATCTATTATTGCTGTTGGTGTTGTGGATATAAAAATCTTAAAAGAATTACAAAAGAAAGGTATTGAACTTTTTCAAGGAAAAGTAACAGAAGATTTAGAGATTTAACTAAACTCTTCTTGAGTTTAGTCCTTTAGTAATTGCATCATTTATCTCTTGTTTGTATTCACCATTTAGCTCTTGAAGCTCTCTTTCAAATTTAATAATTAAATCTTTATTTGCATTTGGATGTCTACAAATTGTAAAAAGTATATTTACATAAATATTAAAATCTGGATGAGCTCTAAGTCCTAGTTTTTTATGCACTCTTCCATGATATTTTATAATTAAATCAAGTATTTCACTTAGTTTTGAGGCATCTGATTGCTTGTCTTTTATAACTCGCACCAAAGATTCTAAATTCTCTAGCTTTATTGTATGCAACTCTTGAGATATCTCTTTTCTTATTGATCTAACTTCTGTATTTGTGGCTTGGTTAGAAGTTTTTTTTTCTTTATCAGTTTCTATAAATAATAACAAAAGAAGTACTGCGAGTAATGCAACAAGTCCCATAATAAACTTAATAATTAACTCTGTTTCCATTATAATCAACTGCTTTTTACATATTATAACTAAAGAAAAAGATCTTGTAAATATCGCCTTTTTTCAAAAATAAAACAACTATGTATTTAAATAAATTATCGCTATTGTCGATATTGATTAGTTCAAAAATATATTTGGCATTGTACATACTTAGTGCATATAAGACCAAAGATATCATCCCTTCCTTGTGATGTTGTCTACATTTTTATTACCTAGATAAAGAGCTTGTCCCTCTTTATCTAATTTACTTACATCTATCTAAAACTTTTATAGTTGCCTATATGCCGTTTGTAGTAGGTGTACTTTAACATAAGCATTATTAGTGCCAATTCTTTTTTAATTATATGGTGGCAGATTTATGTGGTGGACAGTGTGGGATTTGAACCCACGGTAGATTGCTCTACACTACCTTTCCAAGGTAGCGGATTCGACCACTCTCCCAACTGTCCATATTCAATAACAAGAACGCAATTCTACCCTTTAAAGCCTTAATAATTTATATTTTATTAAGGCTTAAGTATAAAAAGTAGTGACTTATAATCCATAATCGCTATAATCATACTTTTGCAAATCTATATATAATTTTTTTCCAATAGTTATAATTCTACTATCTTTTTTAGCTCTTTTTTTAAATTTCTCTTTTATTTTTTTATTTTTATTTTTTTTAAAGTTTTTATTTTTAATATATTTATTTAACGATATTAGTCTACTTGTTTCTTCTGCTTCTTCATTTAAGATTTCTATTTGTGCTTCTACTGGTTCATCTTGAATTTCTAAAATATTTTGTGGTGCATTTAACATAAATTTTGATGATATAACATTTATGATGCTTTTTAATTGTTCATCTTTGTCTTTATAAATTTGCTCTATTTTTTTTCTTTCATCAATTAACATTTGCTCTTTTTGATCTCTAAGTGTTCTTGTTTCACCCTCAAGAGTTTCTATCTTTTGTTGAAGTTTTGTATTTTGTTCTTCTAAAAGTTTATAATATCTATCATCAACTTGTTTTTCTACCACTTTTGATACTTTTTTTATTTTAGCACCTCTATTAGCTTCTAATATTACTAGCTTTACTCCCTTCTCAATAATACTTTTTAATGAGCCTCTTCTTATTCGATTATGTATTGCTTCTTTTGATACTCCAAGCTTTAGTGCTGCATCTGATATAGTTAGTTTTGACATTAAAAATACCTTTATCTCATATTTTCAAAAACAAGTGGAGCATCCCACTCTTCTTCTTTAATCATTTTTATAACTTTTTGTAAATCATCTAATTTAGCACCTTTAACTCTTATGCTATCGCCCTCTATTTGAGCATTCACTTTTAATTTCATTTTTTTTATCTCAGCAGTTATTTTTTTAGCCTCTTTTGATTCTATATAATCAACCACTTTAAATGTCACTTTTCTATTGTTTCCACTTGAGTCTTCCACTTTTAACTCATCTAGAACTTTAGAACTTAAACCCTGTTTCAAAAATTTTGCTATTACAATATCCTTTAGAGCATCAAGTTTATTGTCACTTGAAGCTACTAAAACTAAAGTTTTTGCTTTTTCATTATGATCTACTTCATAAGTAGTTCCTTTAAAATCATAACGATTAGAAACTTCTCTATCAACCATGTTTATAGCATTTTTAAAATCTTGCGTGTCTATCTTAGCACTTATATCAAACGAGTGTTCTTTTGCCATTTACTAGTCCCTTGTAATAATTATCCAAGATTATAACATATTTGAAATTTGTTAGTTAGCTTAAAATGTAGGACTTCCATCAAATCCTCCACCAATACTACTAAAGTTTGGATCCATATACCCAGCCATAGAACTCTTTGCACGAAGTTTTTCTATATCTGCTTTACTTGAAATATCTTGTGGACAAACAAGTGTACATTCATTACATAAAGTACAATCCCACACACCATTTGTTTGTATAGTATCTATTTTTTCTTTTGGATTCTCTTCTCTTTTATCAGAAATATATCTCCAAACTCTTGTTAAAGAAAATGGTCCTAAAAACTCTTTGTTAACTGCATATACTGGGCAAGCACTATAACATGCTCCGCATAAGATACAATCACTTTGAGTTTCATTGATTTTTTCATCTGCTTGACTTAAAGACATATCTTCAGAAAATGTACTTTGCCAAGCTTTAGATTTTGCATTAAATTCATAAGCTCTATCCATATTTACAACCAAATCACGAATCACTTCACTATTTTTTAATGGTTCTATAACATCACCATTTTTTGCATGATAAGCACAAGCTAAAACCTCTTTGCCATTTACAACAACAGCGCAACTTCCACAAACACTACTTCTGCAACCACTTGAGAAAGTGAGAGATGGATCTTGCATAGTTTTTAGCTCAGTTAGTATCTCTAAAAGTGTTCTTTCTTTGTGTTCAACTGTATATTCTACTATAGTGTCTCTTTGAATTTTAATTTTCATAACTAACACTCCCATCTCTATCTATAATACTGTGAGCTTTAAACTCTTCATTATTTTCTTTTGGTATATCAACTCTAAAGTGTGCTCCTCTACTCTCATCCCTAGAGATAGCACCTAAAAGAACCAATCTACTTAACTCTAACATATTTTTAAATTCTAAAAACTCTATAAGGTTTGTATTATATATTTTTGATTTATCACTAACACCCATCTTAGGCAACTCTTCTAAAAGTTTTTCAACATCTTGCAAAACATACTCAAGTATACCTTTGTCTCTTTTTATCGCAACATGTAAATAAAATAAATCTCCTATAAATTTTTGTTTTTGATAAAAATCTATCTCATTTGTATACTCTTTTATTTTTATTATAAATTCATCTGAACTTTTTGCACTAATATCAACACCCCTTGAGATATCATTATTTTGTTTAAATGCATACTTGGTTGCATTTTCACCTACTTGTTTTCCAAATACTATCAACTCCAAAAGTGAATTTCCTCCAAGGCGATTTGCTCCATGAACTTTATGGTTAGCACACTCTCCAACAGCATACAATCCATCTATAACTGTCTTAGAATTTTCATCCACCTCTATGCCTCCCATAGTATAGTGTGCAACTGGTTTTATTGGGATTAGCTCACTTACAGGATCAATATCCTCATATAATTTTGCCAATTTTCTCTCTTGAGGCAACTCTCTATTTATAAACTCTTCCCCTAGATGACGGATATCTAAAAAAATCTCTTCACCTTTTAATATCTCATCATCAATAGCACGAGCAACTTCATCACGAGGAGCTAACTCATTTGTAAAACGATGACCTTTTGAATTTAACAAATACCCACCAGCCCCCCTAGCACTCTCAGAAATTAATATTGCAGAATTTTTCATTGCTGTCGGATGAAACTGAACAAACTCCATATCACTAACTCTAGCCCCTGCTCTTAAAGCTGCGACTATTCCATCTCCACTACTTCCAACTGCATTGGTTGAATGCGTATGATAAATTCTACTATATCCACCTGTCGCAATTATTACACTCGGAGATTCGTAAACTTCAATTTCACCGCTTCTTTTATTTAAAACACTAACACCACAAACATAACTTTCCTCATTATCATTTTTATCTGTTATGCACTCTAAAAGATATCTTTCATTTAGTATTTCTATATTTAAGGATAAACATTTATCATAAAGAGTATGAAGAATTTTAAGTCCTGTATAATCCTGTGCGTAACAAGCACGAGGAGCAGAAGCACCACCAAGTGTTCTTTGAGCTATTTTAGATTCACTTGTTCTGCTAAATGGTACACCTATGCTATCTAACCATTTGATTGCATTTGGTGCTTCTTGACACATAAATCTAACAGCATCTTCATTTGCTAAGCCATGTGCAGATTTTAAAGTATTTTGAATATGAGCTTCTATGCTGTCTTCACCAGCATTTGATAATGCCGCATTTATACCACCTTGAGCCATACATGTTTGAGATCTTGTTGAATAATCTTTTGTGATTATTAGTACATTAGCACCATTTTCATGTGCATTAATTGCAGCAACTAAACCTGCTCCACCAGCACCGATAACTATAACATTTTTTTTCATAATATTATGCTTCCTTACTTAAAAAAGATTTTAACGTTATATACAATTCATTTTCATCTATCGGCTTTGAAAGATAACCATCCATACCAGCATTTAAAAATTTTTCTTTATCTCCACTCATTACATTGGCTGTTAAAGTTATTATCGGAGTTTCATTACCATATATTGATTTTATTTTTTTCATAGCTCCAGTACCACTTAAATTTGGCATATTCTCATCCATCAATACCAAAGTAAATCTTTCTTTAGAAAAACTCTCTACAGCTTCGACACCATCATTTACCATAGTATATGTTAGACCCATCTCTTCTACTAAAATTCCTATAAGCATCTGATTAGTTTTATTGTCTTCAGCTATTAAGATATGTCCTTCTAGTTTTTTTCTTTTTTCTTTGTCGCTATCATCGTACTTTGATATTTCTATATCTGCCTGTTTTATTTCTTCTATTGGGAGAATTATTTCAAACCTACTACCTTCTTTCTCTTTAGAAGTAAGTTTTATCTCTCCTCCCATTTGCTCTACAAGATTTAAAACTATATTAAGACCTAGGCCAGTGCCCCCAAAAATTTTAGTAGTAGAGCTATCAGCTTGTTCAAAAGCTTTAAAAATTCTTTTTTGTGCTTCTTTACTTATTCCTATTCCTTGATCTTTTACAACTATAGTAAGATTCTTATTCTTATATTCTGCATAAAAATTTATTAATTTACCCTTTGGAGTAAATTTAATTGCATTGGAGAGTAAATTTGTAATTATTTGAGAAATTCTAAGCCAATCGCCAGTAAGTATAGTTTTTTCATCAATTTTTAAACTGATAGGCATCTTTAATTTTGCAAGACTTAGCTGTATATTAAAATGATTAAGAAGGGTATTTATCTTTTCATAAATATTAAAATTATGTTTATCTAAGGTAAATTTTCCACTTTGAAGTTTTGATAAATCTAATATATCATTTATAAGACTTATTAAATGCTCAGAAGAGTCTGCAATATGATTTAAATACAATAAGTGAGCATCATCTTTAATATCTTTTCTGAGTATTGATGTGAACCCTTTTATAGCATTTAAAGGTGTTCTAAGCTCATGTGACATATTTGATAAAAATTCATTTTTAGCTTTCTCTGCATCTATTGCTTTGTCTCTACTTTTTATAATCTCTGTTATTTCATATCTAACTGCTAAATATTCATAAGGCTCATTATTTATATCCAATAAAGGGATAACAACTGTATCAACATGATACAGTTCACCATTTTTTTTACGATTTTTTATAGTTGCTTTAAATATCTCTTTATTTTGAATTGTATTCCATAAATTAGCAAATATCTCTTTAGGCATTTCAGGGTGTCTTACAATATTATGTTCTTTTCCTATAAGCTCTTCTCTTGTATAGCCAGAAACTTGGCAAAATTTATCATTTACAAAAGTTATTATACCTTTCGTATCTGTTTTTGAAACTATTGCGCTATGATTTAGAGCATTAACAAATTGCTCTAACATATTTTTTAATTTTTCAGTTTCTGATTTAGAGTAAACCTCTTTTATATAAATTACTAAGCCATATAATATTAAAAATATTGTATACATCAAAAGTGTTTTAGTTATATATGAAACCTCACTATGAAGTTTTTTTTGTATGCTATTAACATATTTTCTTATATTTCTTATTTCTATAAAATTTATTTTAATAGCTGCGTGATGGTTATTTAATATAATTGTTTTTGAAAATTGAATTAAATAATTATCACCTGAATCAATAAGACTTTTTATAAAAATTTTAGCAGTATCATTTGTTTTAGTTTTAGGATTTACTACTTCATTATAATCATCATTATTTATAAGAAGATTTTGATTTAAGCTTAATATCTCTACCTCATAAGAAAATTTTTCTATTTGTATATATTGTTTTAGTTCTTCATTTGTTTTACTCCATTTCATTGCATAATAAACTATAGTAAAAATCAAAATTATTAAAACTAATAATGCTAAAATATATTTTTTCATTATTTAGTGTTTCTAAATATTTTAAGTTTTTTATCAGTTAATATTTTTAATAATAAAAGAGTAAAAAGTAAAGACGATTTTATCATAAAACAATTTTACTCTTATTTTCTTTAAAAAAAATTACATCTATTCTAAAATATTATTAATTATAGATTTTATTAAACTTTTTCTAGCCTCTACTGATGTCCATGCAATATGTGGTGTAATATAAAGATTGTCTTTATTTTTAATCCTTAACAATGGATGATTTTTAATCATTGGCTCTTTTATTAAAACATCTAAGCCAAAGTAAATTTTTCTCTCATCAATTATTTTTGCAATTGCTTTTTCGTTTATAATGCCGCCGCGACCTAAATTTAAGATTATACTTTTATCTTTACAATCTAATAACTCTTTATAGTCTAAAAGATTATTAGTTTGTCCATTTAATGGAGCATGTATAGAGATGATATCGCAACTATGAAGCAATTCATTTAACCCCATTTGTTTATAATCTACTGTAGAATTTTTTCCACTAGTTGAATAATAAACAACCTCTGCACCAAATACTGTTGCAATATTAGCTACTCCGCGACCAATTGAACCAAGTCCTATAATACCCCATCTTTTGCCTTTTATTTCAAAAAAAGGGCGTGAAACATTTGTAAAAACAAGAGAGTTTGTGTATGAGCCATCTTTAACATACTCATCATAGTATCTTGAATGTCCCATTAGATAAAAAAGCATTGAAAATGTATGTTGAATTACTGAATCTGTTGAGTATCCAGCTACATTTTTTACTTTTATCTCTCTTCGCTTTGCTGCTTCTAAATCAATATTATTCATACCAGTAGCAGCAACACAGATTAATTTTAAAGTTTGTGTATTTTTCATATGAGTATCATTTATAACAACTTTGTTAGTAACAATAACATCTGCGTTTGTTATTCTCTTTTGAACCTCTTGAGGTGTTGTTGTTTGATATACTTCAATATCTCCAAGTGAATCAAAACCACTTAAATCACTCTCACCAAAAGTTAGTGCATCAAGTAAAATTATCTTCATTTTACACATCTCTAATATTTTTAATCAATTCTCTTGATTTTTTAAGTGCTTTTTGAGCCTCTTCAAAAACAAGAACAACAGCTAATCTTCTACCTTTATGTGCTTCTGGTTTAGAAAACACTCTAACATATGAATTATCTGAAAAAAGTGAGTTATCAACATCCATAACAGGTACACAATTGTCTACTTCTGATTTAAATGCAGCACTTGCACCATCACCATAAAAAGTAAATCCTAAAGGAAGACCAAGAACAGCACGAAGATGAAGAGCAAATTCACTCTGAGATTGAGTGATAAGCGTAACCATTCCTGTGTCATGTGGACGAGGAGAAACTTCAGAAAAATAAACCTCATCACCCTTTATAAAAAGTTCAACACCAAAAAGACCACGACCACCTAAGCCATCAGTAATTGTCTTTGCCATCTCTTGAGATTTTTGCTTTGCTACTTCACTCATAGCCATTGGTTGCCATGAAAATACATAATCACCATCTATTTGTTCATGCCCTATTGGTTCACAAAAAACAGTTTCTTTACCATTTCTAGCTGTTAACATTGTTATTTCATAGTCAAAGTCAACAAAGGCTTCAACTATGAGCTCACTTGCATCTCCTCGGGCTTCTTTAGCTATCTCCCAAGATTTTGATACATCTTCAGCAGATTTAAGAATACTTTGTCCATGACCAGATGAACTCATAACAGGCTTAACTACACAGGGGTAACCCATACGAGCTGATGCATCTCTCAGACCTTCTAATGTTGTTATAAATTCATAAGTACCTGTTTTTAAACCTAGCTCTTCTGCTGCAAATGTACGAATTTTTTTTCTATTCATTGTCTTAGAAACTGCATCTGCATTTGGAATGACATTAAAACCCTCTTTCTCTGCTTCAAAAAGTGCATCTATTGAAATAGCTTCAATCTCAGGAAGAATATAATCTGGTTTTTCACGACGAATAATTTCTAAAATAGCCTCTTTATCTTGCATATTTACAACATAAGAACGATGTGCCACATGATGAGCTGGTGCATTGGAATATCTGTCAACTGCTATTGTCTCAAGCCCTAATCTTTGAGCTTCGATAATTACCTCTTTGCCAAGTTCACCAGAGCCTAGAAGCATAATTTTTTTTGAATTTGATTTTAGTGGTGCACTAAATTGCATAAAAATCCCTTAATAAAATATTAAAAGAATTATATCGAAATAGATTAAGGTAAGGTTTATAAGAAAAGCAAGCTCCAAAGAGCCTTGCTTTATTTAATATACTACTGTTTTAAACCTATTAAAGTTTGAAGAAGCTGATCAGAAGTGGTAATTGTTTTACCATTTGCTTGGAAACCTCTTTGAACAATAATTAGCTGCGTAAGTGCACGAGAAAGGTCAACATTTGAAGCTTCAAGTGCTGATGATTGTATAAATCCACGACCAGCTGTTGCAGCAGTACCAATAATAGGATCACCTGAGTTGGCGGTTTGAATATAAACATTTCCACCCTCAGTTGATAAGCCTTCATTATTTGTAAACTTTGCCATACCAATTTGTGCTAAACCAAAAGAACGACCGTTTGAAAATGATCCAACTAAAGTACCACTTTGATCAATTCTAATTCCAACTAAATCCCCACCTGTAAAACCATCTTGAGAGATGCCAGATGTTGCAGATACAGAGTCAAAACTTGTCATACCATCAAAAGCATTTGCTGTCCCTAAGTTAATTCCAACTTGAAGGTTTGCTGCAGAACCGTTGTTACCAGTAAAAGAGATATTTGGTGGATTATAGGTAGCTAATGAACCATCATTATTAAATCTAATTGTACCTGCCTTCTCGTTAAATGGGACTGTTGTATCTATTGTTGCTGGAGAAGGAACACTTACCAACATACTCCATGTACTACCTGTCGCTGTATCAACCGATGTCTTTCTAAATTCTACTCTTAGCGTATGTTTAGATCCAAGTGAATCAAAAAGGTCTATAGAGCTTGAATGTGTTGCCGCATTAAAACTTTGTGAAAAAGCTTGACCTGTTCCCCCTTGAGGAAGAGCAGAATTTAATGCTTCCATATTTCTAGTAAATCTAGTGTTTTCTGTTATTCCTCCACCAGCAACACTTGCGGCACTCATTCCTGTAATAGCTAAATTAGTATTATATTCATTAGTATTTCCGCCTGGATTTAATATCTCAAATTTACCAGAAGCATTAATACTTATTTGTATGTTGTTATCTGTGTATATACCATTACCATCAGGATCACGAGCTTGAAGCTCCATAGCCTCTCTAAGATCTGCTAATGTAGTAAAGGTTTTATCAAGGTTTAAACCTTTAAATGATGCAACTGGATCATACTGATATCTATATGCTGTTGTGTTTGTTTGTGTTGCTATTCCACTATTATCACCAGCTAGCTGTGCTAATCTAATGTTGTGTGAAGCTGCAGGATTTCCATTAGAATTTACCAATGTTATTGTTCCAGTTATTGTATCATAAGAAGCACTAACTCCTGTTGTAGCCGTTTGTGCATTTATAGCAGATACATATCTTGCTCCATTCTCTATAGCACTCTCAGTACCAGTAGCATTAGATGTTGTAATTGTTTGTGTTGTTCCATTATCTAAAGTGAACTCAAGGTTTAACTCATTTGTTTGAGCAGCTAAAATATCATTTGCAAGAGCTGAATCACCATCATCTGCAACAGTTATAGTTACGGCAAGATTTTTAGCACTACTAATTGTAATTTCATCTGTTGTAGTGTTATAAGCAGCTGTTATCCCTGTTTTACTAGCAGCTGCTAATGCAGCATTTATTTGACTTACATATCTAGCACCATTTTCATCAGCAGTAAGAGTACCTGCACCACCAGTAGTTACAATATTTACACCATCTATAGTAATATTTAACTCTGTTGTGAAACCTCCAACTACAGCAGCTACAGGTGTTGTGTCAACCGTTGAGGCTGGAATAACACCAGCACCTGTAACTTGAGAATTTAGAAATGACGCCCAAATACCTTGATCTTTTTGAAGAGAAAAAGCTTCCCCTGTTTCATTAAACATCACTCCAATATCCCCAGAACTTATTGCATTTCCATTGTCATCAAGTGCTGGCGGAATTGGTAAGATTGGTGGTGTTCCATAAGGAACTTCATATGCTGGGGAAAAACTTTCAATAAGTGGGCCAGAATTTAAATTTGCTTTTACAACAACTTCCGTTGTCGCACTTGCTGGTGTTGTTAATCCAGGTGGAATATTTATACTAGTAATTGGTGCTGTTGAATCAACATTACCGGTTGCAGGATCTCTTAACCATCCTTGAACAACAAAGCCATTGTTATCAACAAAATTTCCACCTGCATCAAATTTAAAATCCCCGGCACGAGTATATTTGTAAGTATTGCCACCATCTGGAGAGATTATATAAAAACCATCCCCTTGTATAGCAACATCTGTATTTTTATCAGAATTTTGAACTGATCCTTGAGAAAAAATACGTGTCATAGAACTTATTGTTGAACCAAGCCCAACTTGCACAGGATTTTTACCACCAAGGGATCCTTGTGGGGCTGTGGCAATAGCCCGTGTTTGGGCGAGAAGATCTGAAAAATTGGCACGAGAATATTTATAACCTGTTGTATTAACATTCGCAATATTGTTTGCTTCTATATCCATTGCCACTTGATGTGATTGTAGTCCGGATACGCCGGAAAAAAGTGATTTTAACATTTTAAATCCTTTATACTTATATAATAGTAAGGATATAAAGCATTTAATGTTCCAGTTTTTATGCATCCATATTTAAAGCTTTTTGCAACATTTGATCTGATGTTGTTATAGATTTTGAATTAGCATCAAAAGCTCTTTGCATTATTATGATTTCAGTTAGTGCAACTTCCATTCTTACATTTGAGCCTTCTAGTTTAAAGTTTGTAATATCTGTACCTATAATATTGTTACCATTTTCATCTTGAAAAAATATAGCTTTACCACTATTAGCTGATTCTTGAAATCGTGATCCATTTACGCGCTCTAAACCTCTATCATTTTGAAAATGATAAACTGCCACTCTACCAACAGCACTTTGAAGACCATTTGAAAAAGTTGCTATAACCTCTCCGTTTTTATTTATGTCATAACCTAATAATTCTCCAGAACTTAATCCATCTGTTTGACTTGAAGCTGAAAAAGTACTATTGCTTGATGTCACTCCTGTAAAACCTGAACCTAAATCAATACTAACCGTACTACCATTATTATTAATTGATGAAAGAGTGTTTGAAAGCAAAGAACCATCACCATTAAAATTTACTACACCATTTTGTGTATCATATATAGTAAGCCCTTCTCTACTCTCTACAGTAGCTACAATATCCCAACTTGAACCCTCTGCAGGTTGCACTGCACTTTTAGTAAATTGAAGCCTTAAATCATTTCTATTATCTTGTGAATCAATAACCTCGGCACTTATAACTCTCACTACATCTTCTGAACCTAAATTTCCACTAAAAGTTGCTGTTGTAGTTGGTTGCACTGCAATTATTAAATTGTCTGGAAAAATAAGCTTTTCTTGAGTGTCTATATCACCAAGATCAACACTCGATAATTGACTTGTTAATGTAGAATCACTTATATTTGAGCCCATCGTTCCTAGTGCGTAATAACCATCATGTGTTACAAGAGCTCTATTTGCATCAAAAGTAAAACTTCCATCTCTAGTATAAAGAAGTTCTTCTTCACCTTGAATACCAAACCATCCATCCCCTAGTATTGCTAGATCTGTACTTAAATCACTTAATTGAAAAACACCTTTATTTTCATCCATAATTGTTGAACTCATTTTTGAGCCCACTCCTATACTGCTGCTTACACTTGAAGATACTGAAGAAGTATTTATCTTTTGCTCAAACATACTTGAAAATTCTGAAGAGTAGCTACGAAAACCTATTGTGCTTGTATTTGCTAAATTATCTGAAATAACATTAATTGCACTCATGCTTGCCTGCATGCCACTTATTCCTGTATAAAAAGCTTGAGACATCATAACAAACTCCTTTAATAAACTTCTACAACATCAGTTAGTAAAACATAATTTGAACCAAGCTTTAAATATGTTTCACCATTTTCAAATCTAACTGATTCTATTGGGTACGCACCAAGTCTTGTACTCTCTTTATCACCAAGTGGTGTATAATAATCAGATTTAACACGATATATACCGCTCTCTGCTTGCTCTCCTTTATTATCAATTCCATCCCAATCAAACGCATATACCCCTGCAGCTAATTTATCTGCAGGAACATCATTTCCACTTGCATCTTTTTCTGTTATATCAATATTTATGGTTGCAACTATATTACCCTCTAAATCAGTTATATCTACTGTCCCATGAGCTATATCTTCTGGAAAATATACTTCAAATTTTGAGATTGTACCTTCATCGTGAGCAATAGCATCACTTCCCAAGTCAGCTCTTTTTCCAATTGCAGCAATTGTTGAAAATTCTTGTGTACTTTGTAAAGATGCTGCTAACTCTTCTAACGCTTTATTTGTATTAGCTGATGCTTCTAGCGCTGCTAATTGAGAAGTTTGTGTTAAAATCTCCGCACTATCCATAGGTTCTGTTGGATCTTGATGTTGAAGCTGAACTAAAAGAAGTGTCATAAAATCATCTTTACCTAAAACATTTTTATTTTCAACTTCTTCTACTGTATTTACTTGACCTGCTACTGCTAGGTTCTCTCCTACTGAATTAATTGCCATGATATATCCTTTATGCGTAGTATGGAACTACAATCTCTAAAGAGCTTAAAATTTCTTCGTTTAGCTCTTCATTTTCAAAATAATTATACTTTTCATGAGCATCTTTCTCATTTTGTCTATACTGTTGATTTTGATGTCCAGCATTAGTGTCACTATTTTGTGAACTATTGTTAAAGTTTAATGAAGCATTATTTATTCCACTATTACTTAACTGTGTTCTTAACTCATTTACATTTGCCGCTAAAGCATTAATAGCCACATTATTTGAACTTATATTTACATGTAAATTTTTACCACGTTGAACTATAGTTAAATCAACTTCACCAAGTTTTTGAGGATTTAGTTGAATCTTTATTCTTGTAAATGGAGACTTATAATCCTCAATAGCACTTTTAACATCATTTGAGAGATATTTAATCATTTGTTTTGCTTCATTTAATTTTACTTCAAAACTATCTGCTTTATAAGTTGTTAAACCATCTACTTTGCCCGCAGTATTGTTATCATTTTGTGATAAATCTCCATGAAGAAGTGCCTCCAAAGATTTTGAAATATTTGTTGTTGCTGTTGGAGCGATAACCTTAGCAGTAGCAACCGAAAAATCCGCTGTTAATGCAGAATTTTTAAAAGATGATTTTTCTCCGCGAAGAAGTAGTTTTAGTGTTTCATCAGCTTTGTCTTTTGAGGTTTTTTGAACTACTTTTACTGGATTATTCACTTTTGCTTGAACTATCTGCTCTGTAATAGCATGCTCTTTTGTTGCTTGAGCTTTAAAAAGTGGTGTTTCTTTTACCTCTTTTTGAGTTTTTACAAATTGTACATCATTTTTTACCTCTTGCATTTGCTCTTTTTGAGATACTGGTGTTGCTTTAGATATTGTTTCTTTTTCTACTATATGTGTACTCTGTACTTTTTTATCTTGGACTATCTCTTTAATGGCTTCTTTTTTATCGGGAATCACTTCTTTAGTAGCTTCTTTCTTTTCTTGAACTACTTCTTTAGTAGCTTCTTTCTTTTCTTGAACTACTTCTTTAGTAGCTTCTTTCTTTTCTTGAACTACTTCTTTTATATCAGATACTACTACTTTTTTATCTTGAATAAGATCTTTTAAAGTTGATGCTTCCACTTTAGCTTCTTTTTGTAAGTTTTTGTCATCATCTTTAATATTTAAAATTTTAACATCTTTTATTTGTAATTCTGATTTTGTTTTAACATTAGCTCTAACTTCTTCAATACTTATTTTACTAATATCTATACCAAATTTTTTAGCAACTTCAGCCAAGCCTTTAAGGGTTTTTGGCAGTTCTTTAATTGTAGCTTTTTTAAAATCATCACTATCTTGAATTTTAGCTTTTAAATAATTTTTTGCTCGTGCCACTAATTCTTTTATCTCAGAAATAGTTAAATTTGCCACTACTTTTGGATTTAATTCTAGTGGTTCTCCAGCTGTTTTAACAGATAGAGAAGTGTTTTCATTTTTTAATAAAGATAAAAGAGAATCTCCTTTTGAAGTTGATTTTAAATCTTTATCATTTTTTTTATCATCAACTAAAGCTAAAATTAAAGAGCCATTTTGGATATCTTTAGAATCTTTTTTTTCACTAACTCCTCTTAAAAAATCAGAAAAAGAAAGTGTTGGTTCTTCACCTGATGCTGATAAGCCCAAGAGTGAAGATGTGGATGCAGATGAAGCCGTATCATTTTTTAAATCTAATGAAATCAATGCTTACTCCTTGTTTTCCTATTTAAAAAAAGGATTTTAGGTTTTAAAGCATATTTCATACCAATATTATTATTGAAATATTAAAATGGTATCATTTCATATGTTAAGTATATTAAAAAAATTACCGATATGACTCATATGAAAAAAAGAGTGATTTTACTATTCCCAGCACTATTGTTTGCTACTAGCCCTTTTGAGACTCCCCCTCCAAATAGCTTTAATACATCTTTGTATAATACTAAAAAAACTATGGAAAATATACAGGCATCAAAAAATAGTAAAATCACGTGTAGGTACATATGTGATAAAAGAATATACAATGAACAAAAAATTTCTGATGCTGTAGGGTTTTATAAAAAAACTAGGGATTATAGCTTTAGTATTGATTAAAGCTATCTAAGCATAATAAATCATTTTTAAATTTAACGCTTATAATATCTCTTAGCTCTTCAACTAATTGTTCAGCATTTTCACCATCTTTAGGATAACTAACCATAAATGAATCTACATCTCTAGCAAAAAATTCACCAAACATATTTCTAACAATCTTAGCGCCATATTTATCTGTATATGGAAGTACAAAAAAGTATTCTGATTCAAAATTCACAATAGAATCAGACATTCTTAAAATTTCTGCCAATGAGCTGTCTACAACAGCTTGTGAAATTGTAGAAAAATCACAATATAGCACTGTAAAGCTCTCTGCTCGATTTTCATCAAGCCTTTCTGATATACCTATATTTAAGTCAAGTAGTTGTTTAAAATTATTAAATCCAAAATGCACTCCAGCCATATATCACCTCAACCTTTAGATTTTACTTCTACAAAGTATATCTAAAAAAATATAAAAAGTTTTACATTACAGAAAACGGCTGTATCTCATCTCTTGATACTAATGGCGAACCTTGTCTTTCATCACCATCATAGGTTACCGCATAAACTTGATCTTCTTTTGTTTTACAATATGTAAGAATTATCTTTGTTGCTAATGCTTTGTCTTCATCACTTGCATCTCTACTAAGCATTGCATGGGGACCTGGTAAACCTACTGTTTTTATATGATAATATTTATCATTTTGAATATCTTGTAAAAAACCATTTTCTTCTTGATTTCTACCAACTACAAGTTTAGCACCATCTTTTAGACGAAGGTGACGACCATATTTCATAAGAGGAATATCTTTTACTTCAAAAATACCATGTTTGATAAAATCATTCATTTTTTTAGTAAAATTTTCATCGGTTAAAAGGCACCCACCACCAGGACTTTCAAAATCTTCTAACCCTATCTCTTTTGCTAACTCTAATTGTCTGTCACGACTTCTTCCTGTAATACCCTCTAGCTTATCTCTATCTACCCAGCCATTCTCCTCTGCGATTGTAGGGGTCAACATTTTTGCAGACATTGGACGAAGAAGAAGACCATCACAGTTACTCTCATTAAGCACAGTTTGGAGAGCATCTTTATTTTGACTCATTGGGCGTTGTCCCATAACTTCACCGCTTATAAGAAACGATGCACCCTCTGCTTCCATAATTCTTTTTGCAACAGCAAACATTTTTGAGTGGCAATCAATACATGGGTTAAAATGTTTTCCATACCCATGTTTAGGATCAAAAAGAACATCTTGCAAAAATTCACTCTGAATATCTATTATTTTTAGCTCTGCACCAACCTGTTTACACATGTTTTGCATATGCAACAATCTACTTTTTGTACTTCCAAAACCAGTATTTATATTTACTGCTAAGATATCTATGCCTTGGTCGATTATAAGCTTCATAGCTAGAGTTGAGTCTAGTCCACCACTAAAAAGTGCTATTGCTTTCATCTATTTCCTTGTTCATTTTATAGTTTTAATTATGATATTATATACTAATTATTACCTATTGGTTTTGAAGAATTTCTAGCCGATCTACTTCTAGGTCTATTTCTAGAGTTTCCTCTTCCTCCACCTTGTTTTATTGGCTCAGCTTTTATAGAAGGATCGGGCTTAAATCCTTTTAGCCATACTTTAGGAATATCTTTTTTAATTAACTTTTCTATATCTACTAAATATTCATGCTCATCTACGCAAACTAAAGATATCGCTTCACCCTCATTTCCAGCACGGCCTGTTCTGCCAATACGATGAATATAGTCCTCACTTACATTTGGAAGCTCATAGTTTACAACATGAGGAAGCTGATCTATATCTATCCCTCTTGCTGCGATATCCGTTGCAACTAAAACTCTCTCTTTGCCTTTTTTAAAATCAGCCAAAGCTTTTGTTCTTGCATTTTGACTTTTATTTCCATGAATCGCTACTGCTGCAATACCATCTTTTTCAAGTTGTCCAGTTAAACGATTTGCTCCATGTTTTGTTCTTATAAAAACTAAAACTTGTTTCCACTTTCCCTCACTTATAAGATGTGATAACAATTCTCGCTTACGAGTTTTATCTACATGATAAACAGCTTGCTTTACAGTTTCACTTGCAGTATTCCTACGAGCAACTTCTATAAGAGCTGGAGAATTTAATAACCTATCTGATAATTTTTTAATCTCATCTGAATATGTAGCTGAAAAAAGTAAAGTTTGTTTTTGTTTTGGCAAAAGTGCTAATACCTTTTTTATATCATTTATAAAGCCCATATCTAACATTCTATCTGCTTCATCAAGAATAAAAAAATCAATATTTTTTAGACTTAGAGTCTTTTGAGATATATGATCTAATAGTCGCCCTGGTGTTGCGATAATTATATCTACACCTTTTCTAAGTTTAGTAATCTGAGGATTTATCTTTACTCCACCAAATATTACAGCTGATTTAAATGGAAGATATTTTCCATACAGCTCAACACTCTCTCCAACTTGAGCAGCCAATTCTCTAGTTGGAGTAAGTATAAGTGCTCTAAGGGTATGCTTTGTTTTTGTAGGTTTAGCACGACTAAGTAGTTCTAAAAGCGGCAAAGTAAAACCTGCTGTTTTGCCTGTTCCTGTTTGTGCGCCTGCTAATATATCTTTTCTTTTTAAAATAACAGGGATTGCTTGTTTTTGGATGGGGGTAGGCTCTGTATATCCTTGTTCCTTAATAGCTTTTAGTAATGGAGCTGATAAACCAAGTTTGTTAAATGACATCTATTTCCTAATATAAATCTTAATCCATAATAACATAATTTATGAGTATCTTGGATATAATTTTATCCATATTTACAAATACCTCTTTTTAGGATTTCTTTATGTCAACAAAACAAATTATTATAAAACGTAACAAACACTTTGTACACCCTTGCCCGAGTGAAAAAAAACTCTCTTTATTAAACTTACTTATCTCTAAATATAGCGACAAACAAATTCTTGTTGTTAGAGCTAACTCTCTTGATGTTATAAAAGATGTTATTACAGCTGAAAATGTAACTATTTTAAATGATGTTGAACTTCAAGATTCAACTCAAAATTATGAAATTTTGATTAGTTTTGATTTGCCTGCAACTCCAACTCTATATATAAGCAGACTTTTTTGTGCAACTGAAATAGCACTTATCCTACTTGATGAAAAAGAACAAAATAAGTTATACCCAATTGAGACTATTTTGAAAAGAGTAATTAAACAAAAAATTATTGAAGGTTTTGAGTATGAAGGAGATTTAAAATTAACAATAGCTAAAGAAAAACCAAAAAGAGAATACGCTTTTAAAATAGATACTCAAACTAAATCTGATAAAAAACCTTATAATAAATCTGAAGACAAATCAAAAAAATGGGATAAAAAGAAGCGGGAGCCAAATAAGTTTTTAGGTAAAGATGAAAATGGAAAAGCTTTATTTTCTGGAAAAAGTGGAGACAGAAATCATCGATATGATGGAACTCCAAAAGACAAGCACAACGCTCCAAAAAAAGTTGGCAGAAAGATAATTATCAAAGCTCTTAAGACAAAAGAAAGCCCTGATTCTAATTTTTAAAATCCACTAGCTTCCCACGTTTTAGTGTCGCTATTTTTCCACGATATTTACGAATATAAAAAGCTTTCTCTTCAAATGAAACAGTACTTTGTATATTTACTTTTTTTAATTCTCTTTCATAGTACTTCATTAAAAAAGTTATAAGCTCGGCTTTTAATGCTTCTTCATTTTCTAAAGATTTTATTTTATCATCTACGGCTATCGCCATTAAAGAAGGTTCATTAAATTTTTCTCTAAGAGCTAATGAAAATTCTGATGAATGAAACTGAAGAAGTGATGGATCTAGTACATCTAGTATCTGATTTATTAAGTAAGGTCTTTCTAAAACTGTTTTTATAAGACTTAACTCCCACATATCTTTATGACGAGATTCTTGCATAATGGGTATATTATAGTTAGTGTTTGTTAGTTTTATAAGTGATGGACCAACCCCCATACCACCTAAACGAGGGGCTAAATATGTCTTATACTCCTCCTGCAAAATAGGTGAAAGAGTTTTAAGATACCCTATGCCATCTTGCATACACTCCTCTTTAGCTTTTGGATCACGAAGATTATAAAGTGATAATATCTCATCTAAAACAAACTCTATAAAAGGTTTTGGTTCTCTTATCATATTTGCCAACTCTTCAATAGCACCATTTTTTACCATATCAGCTGGATCTAAATCATCTCCAAAAATAATAACACCACCATTAAATCCACTGGCACTTAGTAATTTTGAAGCCTTTAGAGCCGCCCCACGACCTGCTTTATCTCCATCATAAGCCATTATAATTTTGGGCTCACCTTTTCTAAGCAGTGGCAAATGCTCTGTTGTAAGTGCTGTCCCCAGAGTTGCAACTGCATTTATAAATCCAGCTTGATGAAGCATAATAACATCAAGATAACCCTCTGTTATGATAATCTCTTTTGTTTTATGAATTGTTTGTCTTGCATGATGATAGGCATATAGAAGTCTAGATTTATTAAAAAATGGTGTCTCTGGGGAGTTTACATATTTTGCTTGATGTCCAGTTATTGTTCTTCCACCAAAGCCAACAACAGTTGCATTTGCAGAGTGAATTGGAAAAGTTATACGCTCTATAAATCTTGCGAAACTTCTTCTATTTTCACTATCATAACCAACAATTCCTACTTCAATCGCTTCACTCATGCTAAATTGTTGAGATTTTATATAATCTATAGTTCCACTTGAATCAGGCGCATAGCCTATACCAAATTTTTCAACCGAACTATCATAAATACCACGCTCTTTTATGTACTCTAATGCTGTTGTTTTTGAGATTAAAAGTTTTTGATACCATTCATTTAATCTATCCATTATTTGTGAGCGCGGTTTATTGTGTTTGTTATCGGTATAAGTAAGTGAAAAATTATAAGAAGATGCCAGCTTCTCTAAAGCTTCTGGATAATTTAATTTTTCATACTCCATTATAAACTTGATACTGTCGCCACCGACTCCACAGCCAAAACAGTGATATATCTGCTTTGATGGACTTACTACAAAAGAAGCACTTTTTTCATCATGAAAAGGACATTGTGCTTTATAGTTTGCACCTGATTTTTTAAGTTCTAAATATGAACCTACAACATCAACAACATCAAGGCGTGCTTTTAGAGCTTCTATAGAATCTTGTGAAATCATAAGAAGATTATACAAAAATGATAGTTAAAAAGAGTTTTACAAAGAGATAGCACTGAGATAAATCACGGTCGATTTATCTCAGAAAGGGAGAAATAAGATTTACAAAAATTTAATTAATAAAGTTCTGTTGATGGATGATTTGGTTTACTCATCGGATCTTTTGTTTCTTGTTTGTCATAATATACAACATTTCCTGCTTGAAGAGCACCTAAAGTTAATGCAACTAGTAAAATAATTTTTTTCATGTGTTTCCTTTGTTAAGAGTGCCTTACACTCTAGAATTTTAAATCAGAGTAATTTTATCCTATTTAACTTTTCTTGTTCATATGCTTTCATAATTACTTGATTGTTTTAAGTTTCGTCTAATATAATTATAAATTATACTACCCCAAGAAAATCAAACAACTTTTTGTAAAGTTTAATTCTCAAAAGAGTAAAATTAAACAATAAACCCAAATAATTCCATAACTTTGCCGACACCTCTAAACTTATAAGAAACTCATCTTTTTTTGAATCCAGAAGCACCAAATTAGGCTATAAAATCATTTATTATTTTTTTGACTCCATCCTTAGTAAA